>JAGOCU010000010.1:5345-18706 GCA_017998555.1 Thermoflexales bacterium | reverse complement strand
AAATCGTGCAGCTCGGATTTCCCGTCGGGCAGTTACTTGCCCTCCATGCGGCCTCCCACGCCGCATCAAGTGGGTCATGGCCGCTGGGATCGACAAAACCGAGAGGTGAATTGAAGACGTACGCGTAGCGATTTAGGGCTTGCGGATTGCCTGCTCCGGGCACTATACTGTCGGCGCTCAAGAAGCGGCCAAGCGACGGCAAATACTCCCGGGCGGACATAATAATGGTACCGTAACTGGACGCCCGCTGCGACGTGAACGTGAAGTCGGTAGGCATGCCCGCGCCGCTGCTCCAGCGCACTTCTCCGTAAGGCGCGTAACGCTGTTGCGACACGACCGTACCCGTCATGCTCGTCGCGAGTGAGGCACTACCAAGTTGATCCCCGTGCAGATACACCAGCGCCGCGCCCGCCCCGTCGCGCATCGCCACCCGCGCCCCGCCAAACGTGTAGTAGGTCCGGTTTACGCTCGGCGCGCCTGAGCCTGCCCCGGCGAAGGCCGGGGTCGACCCCGGCGTGTAGAGCGATGCGTTGAAGTACAGCGCGGCCGTCACCGGCAGCGTGCTCGTATACAACACCTGCCAATTCCCCGCGCCGGCCACCTGCCGCTTGTAGCGCACCACCCCCGCATCGGCCTCGATCCGAAGTTGATCGCCCGCCCCGTAGACCAGGGCCGGCGGATACGCAACCCTTACGCAGTTCTCGTAGATCTCCAGCGTGCCGCCGTGGACCAGCTCCAACCCATACCGGGTCGGACAGAAGCCCCCGCCAATGTCGCTGGTCGTCAGCCCAAACAGCCGGTAGCCGCTGTATTTGGTCTCCACCCGGACCTGGGCAAAGCCGGTCTGGGTGATCGCGTGCTGGCCATCAAAGACCCCCGCGTCCCAGCCCACCGTCGCGCCGCGCTTGCGCAGGTCGAAGCCGTCGGCGCTCACACCCGTGTTGCCCATCCCTGCCGGCGGAGTATAGGCCAGAGTCACCTCCGTCAGGCCGATATACAGTTTCGTCCCGCTCGGATCACTCTTTCGCACCCGAACTCCGTCCCCGTCATAGGCGTACTGGGTCACGGCCAGCACCGTCCCGGTGATGTCAGTCTTGATCACCGACTGCAGCCGGTTGTCCGCCGTCCAAGTCTGGGTGTAGTCGAACGTCTCCGTCCCCGATACCTCGCGGCGCAGGGTCATATTGCCATTGGCGTGGAGCGTCTGCACCTCGTCATTATCCAAGATGAATTTTCGCCCGCCATTTCACCACATCACGAACATTACCAGGCCATCCGAAAGACACCAGGCCAAATCGGATTGTCTGACTATGTGCATGCCTCAGCGGTCATCGCTGTGTCGGCACGTCTTGACAACTCGACAAGAAAAAGAGTCTTGTGTCTCAGCTCCTCTACTCTCGTATTAATGTTTGGGAAGACTACAAACCTGTATTCGTCAGATACCGATAACTCGACCTTCTCACTTGATCCAAAGGCAAGTAGCCGGTCTGAGTACCAAACCGGTCCATTCCACTCGCGGGAGTCTATCTTGTCTTTGTACCACCGAAGTACCTCCTCGAAAGAAAGTGCGTCTGATGCATATACTCGCTTGTTGTAGCTGACCCAGCATCGACTATCTGGATGTTGACTCTCCGTACCTTGCCTTGAGTCGAGCAATACCGAATCAGGTGGTATAGGAATCGTGTTTACCTTCTGGCGTATGAGTCGAATATTCAGATCTTGTAAACTGCAGCCAACAAGAATGAGTGTGACCGTCAAGGCAACCCATATTCTTACAGTGGTATTCATTCCGGACCTCCATCAGTTTGGACCGTTTGACGGTCTGGTTGGCCCCAAGTTTCGATAACGCAGGTAGGTATTTCCGAATCCTCCGGGGACTGACGCACCGGTGAAACCACCGGACTCCTTCGGATAGCTACCTATGCCGCTCCGATAAGCGCCATAAATGATGGCCTCGTCGACAACACTCAAGCTATCCACGTGGGACCCCGACTTGCCAGTGCGCTGATCGGCGAGTTCCCGCAGAATCGCAGCTGCGTACATCGTGTTACCCTCAACTGTTTTAAACGATTTCAGCATTTGAGCCATATTCTTGCCTGGCGCAACTAGGCGTGCCATCTCAGTTCCAGGGTAGTTCGCTGAAAAGTACTTTTCGGCATCAGAGGCCGGCTGCACATGCACGTTCTCCATGCCGATCCCATTATCGGCATGCCGAGCGCGAAAGTATCCTTCGATTAGCCCAAGACTGAGGTCGGCTAAAGGTTGTAGCACTGAGCCAGAATCAGCATACTCGCTGTACCTGGAGATGACCCCATTCGCTAAACCGGAATACCACTCCTGGTCATCCTGAGCCTCTACCAGTTGTGTAGTTCGCAGGAGCGCTTCGGGAATGCCAAATGCTTCAGCGTATTTCTTGATTGTTGCATCATATGCAGGGTCAAGTACGCAGTAATCCGGTACGCAAACGCTCTTCATAGGCATGTCGTCAGACGGGACACCGTCATCGGAGTCGTCATCGGCTGGTCGATGCCCAGTTGGGTCAATTAACTTGAGGGGATTCCCGCGGACATACATGTATCTATTGAACGCAGCCGGATTCCCAGCCCCCGGCACAATCGTGTCCGCGCTAACGAATCTGCCCAAAGCAGGGGAATGAAACCGGGCAACGTAGTCGGTAAGCGAGCCAACGTAATTTGCCGGTCCCGCCCGCTGCGATGTGAACGTGAAGTCGGTCGGCAGGCCCGCGCCGCTGCTCCAGCGCACTTCTCCGTAGGGCTTGTAGCGTTGCTCGCTCACCTTCTGGCCACTTGCGTTGGTCGTCAGCGAGGTGCTGCCGAGGTGGTCGCCGTGCAGGTAGGTCAGGGTCGCCGTGGCCGTGTGTCAAGGCCGGGTCATAATGTCCTGAAATCGCCGTTTTGAAATGTCCGGTTTTCGCCGTCCAAAATGTCCTCCGCCAAGGAGGGCATGAGCGTGATCAGATTGGAGGCATTCGTGAAAATCGAGACATTGGCCGAACGCGGGGTGTTTCAGAAGGACATCGCGCAGGAACTGGGCGTCAGCGATCGGACGGTCAGACGGGCGTTGAGGCGGGGCGGACCGCCCAAACGAGCGCAGTTGCCGCGGGTCAGCAAGCTGGAGCCGTTCAAGGGCAAGGTGGATGGGCTGCTGGCGGCCGGGGTGTGGAATGCCGCGGTCATCCTGCGCGAGCTTCAGTCAGCAGGTTACACCGGCAGCCGAACCCTGGTGCGGGAATACGTTCAGCCCAAACGGGCACTTCGATCCGGGCGGGCGACAGTTCGATTCGAGACGGAACCGGGGGTTCAAACGCAGACCGACTGGGGCCAGGTTGTGACCGAGATCGGCGGCCAGGTGGCCGAGGCGCACTTCTGCGCGAACACGCTGGGTTACTCGCGGCGGTTCCACTTTTGGTGCACAGACTCGGAAGATGCCGAGCACACCTGTGAGGCGATCCAGCGCAGTTTCGCCTACTTTGGCGGCGTGACCAAGGACTTGCTTCTGGACAACCAGAAGGTAGCGGTACTGGAACACGGCCGCGACGGGGTGGTGTTTCAGGAGCGGTTTCTGGACTTCACCCAGCACATGGGCACTCGGCCAAGAGCCTGCAAGCCATACCGGGCGCGCACAAAGGGCAAGGACGAGCGGATGGTGAGCTACATCAAGCACAACTTCTTCGTCCGTTACCGGTCGTTCGAGAGCTGGGACCACCTGAACCAAATGGCCGAGACTTGGCTGCGCGAAGAAGCCGATCAGCGCATGCACGGGACGGTGCATGAGGTGGTGGCGGAACGCTTCGAGCGTGAGCGCCCGGCGCTTCTGCCGCTGCCCACGCAGCGGTATGACACGAGCTACCGCGAGACGCGTCAGGTGCAGTGGGACGGCTACATCGATGTGCAGGCGAATCGCTACAGCGTGCCGGTCGCGTGGATGGGCAAGCCGGTGGTGGTGCGGATTGGCCTGGACGGCGAGTTGCGGGTGTATGGCGACGACAGCCTCATCGCCCGGTATGTGTTGCGGCCATTCAGCGCGGGCTGGCAGAAGGTGGCCGCCCATCACCATGATCTGTGGGCGAAGACGCTCGGTCCTCGCGCGGTGGTGGAGAAGCGCCCCTTGGCGGTGTATGCGGACGCGACCCGGGCGGAGGTGTCGTCATGGAGCTGAATGTCCTGCTCGAACGGATGAAGCTCGAGCACCTCGAGACGCGCCTGGACGCCATCTGCGAGAGCGCCACGCAGCGCGAGATGAACTACCGGGAGTTCCTGGCCGAGGCGCTGGAGACGGAGTGGAGTGGGCGTCACCAGCGCGGGATTCAGGCCCGACTCAAGATGGCCCGCTTTCCTTGGGTCAAGACCCTTGAGCAGTTCGACTTCGACTTCCAACCCAGTGTCGATCGCAAGCTGGTGCGCGAACTCAGCGGCCTGGCCTTCGTAGAGCGCGCCCACAACGTGGTCTTGCTCGGCCCGCCAGGCGTGGGAAAGACCCATCTGGCGGTCGCGCTCGGGGTGAAGGCGGTCGAAGCGGGCTACACGGTCCTCTTTCTCACCCTGGAAACGCTGATGACCCGGCTGGTCCGGGCCCGGCACGAGAACCGACTTGACCGGACGCTCCAGCAGTTGGCGTATCCGAAGCTCCTCATCCTGGACGAGATTGGCTACCTGCCGCTCAGCCGCGATGACGCGAGTCTGTTCTTCCGGTTGCTGTCCCGGCGTTACGAACGAGCCAGCCTGATCGTGACCAGCAACAAGGGTTTCGTGGATTGGGGTGAGGTGTTCGGGGATCCAGTCCTGGCGACCGCCATTCTGGATCGCCTGCTGCACCAGTCGGCGACGATCAACATCAAGGGCGACAGCTTCCGGCTGAAGGAGAAGCGCAGGGCGGGCCTACTGGGCCGGGCGCCCGCCGCGCCGGAGGCCAGCGAATGACCACGCGCCGGCGGGCTGCCGAGGACGTCAGCGGTGCGCTCACCTTGGGGCCCTGACGGGCGGCAGGTTTCCGAACAAAAAAGGAGGAAGATGATCGAACGCTAATCGGTGAACCGGACTTTTCGACCGGCGAAAAGCGGACATTTCATTCCGGCGTTTTTCGGACATTTGGTTCCGGCCTTGACAACCGTGAACGTCCGGGCCAGGTGGGCGTTGTAGTTCCCCCGCCGCGCCATCACAAACCCGATCCGGTAGGTCTCGCTCACCGTCAAGCCCGTCACCGTGATCGCCATCCGCCCGCCCGTTTGCAGGAAGGCCGTCCGCGTCATGTGCGGCGTGGGCGGGTTGCCGCTCGTCAGGCAGGTCCCGTTCTCGCTCACCCCCGCCGCCCCGCCCCGCTCTTGAGCTCTTTGGCGCCGCGTTTTCGTGTTGACATTTTTTCCCCGGTCTTGTCTATGTCTCCACTCTATCGGGGGAAGCCGACAGTCTATCGGCAACGACATGCGTGTGCCGTCTGACTGAAGGTCGGGGTGAGAACGAAGACCACGTTTCGTCTCTTTCATTTGGACGTTGCGAACTCGAATGACCAAACTACGAGAATCAAAACGATTGATGAATTGCGATTTGTCTTGAGCAGCGTGTGCACTGGAAAAGGAAGATGATCGTCCAGCCTCTATCGATCTGGTTCCATAGTCGTCGCATGGAATACTCATCAACTGGTCGCTGGTTTTCAAGTATGTCGCTAAGATACCTGAGTCCATTGCCATCAGTTGCCAATCCGTCAAGCCTTGCGCAACTGCATTCGCCAAGATATACGCAGAAGTCGGCATGGCAAATGGGCCACCTATTTGATTGAATCCACGGCACGGGCGGAGTTCTCTCAAGTTGATCTATCTTAAGCGCCGCATCATCATCAACTTGAGTTGTGCCCCACGCAGGTTGTTCTGCCGCTATTGATGCTCGAAGCCTCTTGCGAAGGTACTCAGGCACATCAACCCTGACAACACCCCTCACCAGATCGTCGACACATATCGGACGATCTAGTTCGGGATGTCCAAAGGGAAGTGGATCCAGACACATGCTGTCGTCAACGCACTCGCACGGTTCATTACTCGTTCGCGCCCAAGTGGTGAAGTCCGGGAAGTATTTGAACGAAGGTTTCATAGCCGCAAAATCACTTTTCTTCGGGACTCCAGCGCCCCCTGTCCCACGCTACTCCAGCGCACTTCGCCCTCTCACTGGCGCTCGGGGCAGGCTCCCGGCTTGTAGCGTTGCTCGCTCACCTTCTGCCCGCTCGCGTTGGCGGTCAGCGAGGTGCTCCCCAGGCCTGCCCTGAGCAAAGTCGAAGGGTGGCCGCCACGCAGGTAGGTCAGTGTGGCCGTTGCGGCGGTCCGCATCGCTACCATTGTCCCGCCAAAGGCGTAGAAGCTGGTGGTCCCGGAGCCTGCCCCGGTGAAAGCCGGGGGCGTGCCCGTGATCAGCGCTTCAACCGCGCCCAGGACCCGCCATGAGCCTGCCGAAGGGTAGTAGGTCGTCCCGGACGGATCCGCTACTCGACAAGCTCCGGGTAACACCTTGTTCACTCTCACGCCGTCCGTATCGTAACTGATTGTCGTCGTGGCCTGCTTGCCAGGCTTGGTGATGAAACCTCGCGGGAAGGCGCCGTCGGCTCGATCATGCCTCGGCTCAGTGGCGCCTACCCGCGAGCAACTGTGTTGAAAGTCAAGCGGTTTTCAGGCGATCTTCCCAAGGTTTGCCGGTCTTGAGGATGGCGTTCAGGATGGTCAGGAGCTTGTGCGCCGCAGCGACAAGCGCGACCTTGGGCAACTTGCCCTCGGCCAGTTTGGCTTGATAGAAAGCGCGGATGACTGGATTGAATCGAGCGGCTGCCATCGTGGCCATGTAGAGCACCGCCCGGACTGTACCTCGTCCACCCCAGCACCTCCTGGTTCCCTTACGCTTGCCGCTGTCTCGGTTCATTGGCGCTACGCCCACTAGTACTCCGATCTTGGCCCGGTTAAGTGTGCCGAGCTCGGGCAACAAGGCCAGTAGGGTTGTGCTGGTCACTGTTGCGACGCCTTTTACCGAACGAAGGAGATCATCTTTCTCGCGCCACACTGGACTGTTGCGGATGACATCGTGCAACTCGTCATCGAGCCGCTTCACTTCCGCGTCCAGCCACTTGATGTGCTTCAGCAAACCTTTTTTGACCTCGCCCTGGGCGTGATGCCGTCGATTCATTTCGGCCGTCCGCATGTCAACCAACTGACGACGACGGGTCAAAAGGGCTGAAAATGCCCGTGATTGCGCGTCTGGCAGCGGGCGCACCTCCGGATTGCTCTCTTCTGCGTACCGCGCCAGGTCATCCGCATCGACCCGATCCGTTTTCGCCAAACGGCCATGTGATTCAGCGTGCCGCCGCGTAAATCGCGGATTGGCGACCACCACAGACAAGCCTGCACTTGCCAATTCCGCAGTCACCATGTCTTGGTAACCCCCCGTGGCTTCCAAAACGATCAGCTTCGGCTGGTGGCTCTTGCAACGCGCCACACACGCGGCAATGCCATCGCTGTCATTCGCGCACTGCCAGCGCTCACGCGGCTTGCCCATCCATTGAACAGACACGTCCAGCGTATCTTTGCTGACATCGATCCCGATATACCGATCAACAACAACTGCCATGGTTCCTTCTCCTCGAGAAATGACGGGACGAGACTCACGATGCTCTACCTTGCCGATGCGGGGTCATCGCTTGCGCCCTATGCCCCAGACAACTGTTCGAGCTCTCGGAATCCAAGAACCGCGGCGACCCCTGCTCGCGGACGGCCTCGAGGGCCGGAGGTTTGACGGTCTACCGCGGCGCCTTTTTCAATATACAAGGTTATTGGTAGCGGCAGGTGCGGCCCACCTTGGAGGTGGGCCGCACCTCTCCCGAGGTGCCGGCGGGCTGGCCCATCGGGCAAAACCGGCTAACGCTCAGAGTACCCTGACCGGCTAAAGCCTATGCTCCAACGCCCGCCTGATCACACCTTACCCACCTGACCGCACCTTACCCACCTGATCAAATCTGACGAACGTTACCAACCTTACCAACCTTACCAACGTTATCAACGTTATCAACCTTACCAACGTTATCAACGCCCCCGACACGCCTCTCACGGCATCGGCGCATCCACATACGGCAGCGGATCCACCGTCACACCCCCGACGGCCAGCTCCCAGTGCAGGTGCGGACCCTCGCTTCGGCCCGAGTTGCCGCTCAAGGCGATCACCTCGTTGGCGCTGACAATCTGCCCGGCCTTGACGTTCACTTTGGACAAGTGGCAATACAGGGTGAAGACCCCTCGCCCGTGGTCGACGATGACCACCAGCCCGCGGACCTTGAACTCTTGTACCGCGGCGACCCGGCCGGAGGCCCCGACATGCACGGGCGTGCCGACCGGCGCAAGCACGTCCATCCCGCTGTGATACGTTCTGAGCAACCCGCCGTTAAAGGTCCGCCGCGCGCCGTAGTAACTGGTGATCTTGCTGACGACCGGGAGCTTGAAGGTGCCGGAGTAATACTGGTTCGGGGTGAACTGGCTGACCAGCGTGTCGATCTGGAAACGCTCGTCGGCGTTGACCTGCGGGTCAAGCAGCGGGGTCAGCCGATAGTCGATGGTGATGTTCTCCTGGCCATACCCGCCCGCCACGACCTGAATGCGCCCATTGACCTCGGCGGCGGCACCGTTCTGGGCCACCGCCCGCACACTGATCGGATACACCCCAATATCGGCGATGGCCGATATCCCAGTCAGCGCCTCCCAGGCCGCCCCTTTTCTAACGAAGCGCAGGGTCTTGCCCGCAAAGGACCCGATCACGGTGTCCAGGGGGCTGTTGGGCGTCACCCGGATCACCACGACATCGCCGGGTTGAGGCTGGCCCGGCAGCACATCCACCCGGTCGAACGGCTGGGGGAGATTGCCCGCGTCCTGATTGGCCGGGGTGGGAATACGCAGGAGCTGGTTGGAGACCAGACAGGTGACGCAGGTCAGATTATTGGTCTGGCGCAGCAGATAGGGCGACACGCCGTACTCGGCCGCCAGGCTGGTGAGCGTTTCGCCCGGGGTCACCCGATGCAGCCGGATGCGGGTCGACACGCGGGCCGGCAGCCGCACGCGCTGGCCGGCCAGGAGGACATTCGCCTGGGTGAGCCAATTGCGTTGGGCGAGATCGCTGATCGAGAAGCCCGATTGGGCGGCCAGGCTGGCCAGGGTTTCGCCCACCCCGACGATGCGCACGAGCGGATCGCCACTGGGCACCGCGGTCGGCCGCACGACGGGCACGGGCGTGGCCACTACTTCGACCTGGGGCGGATCCCCCGGGGCCGGGGGCTGGGGTGTCTGGGCATTGAGCCCGGCCGGGCTCACGCCCACGGCAAACGCCAGCACCGCAACGAAGAAGCGAAGCGCCCCGCTCGGGCCGCTCCGCTTCGATCTGCGTCTATTTTCGGACTTTCCAGTAGCGCTCGCCCTTGACACCCGCGATGTATTTTCCCACACGCTCGGCCATCCGCGCGCGCGCCGTTTGCGCATCGCGCTCGCGGAACAGGGCAAACAGCTGCGAGCGGTATTCTCCGATGGCGTTGATCCGGGCGGCCCGCGCATCCGCGCTCAGCCGGCGCGTGTAGGGTTGAAGTCCATCCGTTGCGCAGCGCCAGGCATCCGGGCTGGCCAGCTCGGCATACGGGAAGTCCTCGTAGTAGACGATCTGGGCGGGGGAAAAGACGGCCTCGATCGCCGCCCGGGCGATGATGTGATCGACGTGCGCGCCGAAGGCGAGCGGGCAGAATACCCGCGCGCCCGGGTAGCGCCGGTTCAGTCCCGCCAGCGCAGCCCGCAACGCAACGGCATGGTGGCTGCGATCCCACGGCTTGACCCGCGCCCCGATGAACTTGCGCGAATACAGCATGCGCCCGGCGCCGTCCTGGCGATAGACCGCATCCAGCAGGTCCAGATGCGCGGGCCGGGCGCCCAGGAGACGGCAGGCCCGCCGGTCCTCGCGCCGCCGGCCCGCATACGGGTTGGCGCCCAAGCGCCACTCGTCATGCACGCGCCGCACCGCGGGGCTGTCGGCGAGCTGCGGCGGGGTGTCTCCCGCGCACAGGGTGACAAGCAGGACCGCTTCGCCGGCCCGCGCCAACTCCCACACCCGCCCTCCGCACGACAAGGCAATGTCGTCCAGGTGCGGGCTGATGAAGAGGTTCAATGCGCCTCAGTACTCGAAGTCATCCGGAAATGATCAGCGAGATCGCCCTCCCCGCGCGAGGCGCGGGGAGGGCGATCTCGCTGGCCCTTTCCAGGACGGATTGTCGTCAGTAAACGATCTGAACCGGGGTGCCCATCGGCGCCCAGTTATAGAGCTCGCGCGCGTCAGCCGTGCCGAGGATCACGCAGCCAAACGACGCTGGCCGGCCCAACAGACCCGCCCACAGCACCTGTCCATACCGGTTGATCGGCAGGGCATGGATGCCGTTCTCGAGCGCGCCGACGTTGTAGATCCCCAACCAGGATGGCATGCGCAGCCCCCAGGTGCTGGCGTAGGCCTCGGGCATTTTTGTCTGAACGCGGTAGTTTCCCGGCCGCGTGGCGCGGCCCGCCATACCGGTGCTGACGACATAGGTCTTGACCAGCTTGCCCGCGTTATAGATCCACATGCGCTGCTGGTTGATGCTGACCTTGATCAGCTTGCCGTTCGGAGCCGGGGCCGGGGCCGGCTTCGGGGGTGTCGCTGCGGCGGTCGGGATGAGCAGCCGCTGACCGGTGTACAGCAGGCGCAGCCCCTTCAAACCATTCGCCCGGGTGATCGCGTCTGCGCTCACACCATACCGGATGGCGACGCCGTACAGCGTGTCCCCCCGCTTGACAATATAGACAAAGGAATCTTCCGCCGCGAAATTGTCGGGCAGGAAGGGGCCGAGGACCTCGCCTGCCTGGGCAGATTCCGCCATTGGCACACCCGCCAGGAAACCGGCGGCGATCATCGAAACGCTCAAAAGGAAGCTCAATATGGCTTTTCGCATGGCAATAATAATCTATACCTGAATGGCGAAGCTGTAAAGGGGAGTGAGTCTACACCCGTTTTGCGCGTTCGAGAAGCGGCCATGAGCGCGGCAACGATTTTTCCCCGTCCATGGATTCGCCCTTCCCCAGCGGCCGCACCGCTTGAACGCAGCGCGATAGGCCGCAGGCCTTTGTTGTATCAGCCGGCACGTTCTACGTGCCGGCGTGGCCCGCCGGCGCCTTTGAGGCGCCGGCGGACCATGCCGAGTTCCTCGCCGGGTGAGGATTTCAACAGAAGAACGGAAGAAAGGGAGGGGTCAGTACTCCCTTCCGTTCTTCCTTTCTTCTGTTGATTGCGGAGCCTGGCTCGGCGACGCGCGTTGGGATGGTTTAGAGAAAAGATCAAGCGACTTTGCAGAAGCTTTGAACGGCCTATCCCTTCGCGCCGCAGGCCTGGAAGAAGCTGGCGGTTTCGGCGGCGATGGCGGGCCAGGCGAAGCGGCCGCTCGCCCGCAGGCTGCCCGCCCGCAAGGCAGCCCGCAGCCCTCCGTCATCGAGCAACCGCGCGATTGCCGCCGCCAATGCCGGCGCATCGTCGGGCGGGACCAGCAGAAAGGCCGCGCCGTCCTCCAGGCCCGCGATCGCCTGCCTGGGTGTGGTCGTCACGATTGGCGCGCCGTGGGCGAAGGCAGCCATGAGCGTCCCCCGGCGCAACGACACCCCATCGCGATACGGCAGGGCCAGGCCGACGCAGGCCGCAAAGGCCTCCGAGACCCCCCGATCATCGACAAATCCGGTTCGAAAAACCTGGGTCGAGACGTTCAGGCTTGCCGCAAGATCCTCAATCGCCCGGGCGTAGGCGATATTGGTCGCGTCGCTGGCGCCGGTTTGCCCGCCGATGAGGAGCAAGCCCACGTCGCGCCCCTGCCCGCGCAGCGCGGCGAGCGCGCGCAAGAGCGTCTCGCCGCCCTTGCTCTGGTTCAGAAACCCAAAGTAGCCGATCAGGGCCGTCGTCGCCGGAATACCGCGCGCGGCGCGCCAGGCGGCAGGATCAAAGCCGGCCAGCGCAGCCGGGGTGATGTTGCTGCCGATGGGGATTTCGCGCACCCGGGTGAGGCCGGCTGCGCGCAGGGTGGCCGCATCCTCGGGGTTGGTGACGATGACACCCGCCGCGCTGCGGGCCAGGGTGAGCATGGCCCGCCAGCGCAGCGGACCCGCCTTTGGGAACAAATACGGCACGCGCAGATCGTGGAAGGTGACGACGACGGGGGCATGCCGATGGAGCAGGCGCGGCAGCAGGTGGATGGCCGGATGCATGCCGTAGGCGGCGGCCTGGAACTGCAAATTGAAGACGTCAGCCGGCGCGCCTTCGGCATAGCGGCCAATCGCGCCGGCTGTCGCCCAGCCCCAGCCTTCGACAATGCGCTGGACGTTCACGCCGAGCTCGGTCTCGTGCCCGGGGGCGCCGGTGGCGGTCCGGGTGATAACGGTCGGCGCATGCCCCGCCTCTGCGCTGGCCCGGGCCAGTTCACGCGTGAAGTCACCCAACCCGCCCTGCAAAGGCGGATATTCGCCGGCAATATAGGTGATCCGCATGGGTCCAAGCGTATCATTGCGAGCATGTTCCCTTTTGCGACCCCAGCCTGGGCCGCCGCCCTGCAGAACGCCATCAACGCCAGCGGGGCCTATCGCGAAGCCGCCCGGGCCTGGGAGGGTGACTTCTGGTTCGTCGTCGAACCCGCCCATGGCGAGATCGCCCATGCGCGCGTCTTGATCTACGTCGACCTTTGGCACGGGGAATGCAGGCAGTGCGAGGTCGCGACTGACGAGGGACAGCGCGCGCCGGAGTTTCGGATATCGGGCGAGCGCAAGAACTGGCGGCGGATCGTTGAGCGCGAGATCGATCCCATTCGAGCCTTGATGACGGGCAGGCTGAAGCTGAAGGGCAACATGGCCAAGGTCATGCGGAATGTGAAGGCCGCCCAGGAGCTCGTCCTGTGCGCGGCGGCGGTGCCGACCCTTTTTTAGGAGAGATTCTGGGAAGAGACATTCCCCGGCTTCGCCGGGGAATGTCTCTTCCCGAAATCTTTCCGGCGCGCCTAGCGGTTTTCTCGCCCAAGCCAGATCAAAAACTCGTGGTTTCCCTCAGCCCCGGTGATTGGCGATTCGATAACGCCCCGGGCCGGCCAGCCATTCCCAGCCGCAAAACGGGATATCTTATCCACCACCTCGGCATGCACGGCCGGGTCGCGCACGATGCCGCCCCGCCCCACCTGGGCCCGGCCCGCTTCAAATTGGGGTTTGATCAAGGCAATGACGGCCGCCTCAGGCGAATCGGCCATCCACTTGAAGATCTGGGGCAGCACGAGGGTGAGTGATA
>JAGOCU010000010.1:0-5245 GCA_017998555.1 Thermoflexales bacterium | reverse complement strand
ACGATGCCGCCCCGCCCCACCTGGGCCCGGCCCGCTTCAAATTGGGGTTTGATCAAGGCAATGACGGCCGCCTCAGGCGAATCGGCCATCCACTTGAAGATCTGGGGCAGCACGAGGGTGAGTGATATGAATGACAGGTCTGCCACGGCAATGGCGACGCGCTCGGGCAGCGCCTCAAGGTAACGGGCGTTCTCGCGCTCGCGCACGATCACCCGCGGGTCCTGGCGCAGCCGCCAGTGCAGTTGATTCGTGCCCACATCGACCGCATACACCCGGGTCGCGCCGCGCTGCAACAGGCAATCGGTAAACCCGCCCGTGCTGCTCCCGGCGTCGGCGCACACCTTGCCGGCCGGGTCAATCCCAAATTGGTCGAGGGCCGCCTCGAGCTTGAAACCACCGCGCGAGACAAAGCGGGGTGGCTGGGCGACGACGATGTCGGCCTCATCCGGCACAAGTTTGGCGGGCGCGTCCACGACCTGTCCGGCCACGCGCACTTCGCCCGCCCGAATCAGGCGCTGCGCCCAGTCACGGCTTTCAGCCAGACCGCGCGCGACCATGAGGGCGTCCAATCTCTGCTTGGATGTCATCCTGTCAGTCGGGGGCGAGATCACAATCCCCGCGCGAAGCGCGGGGATTGTGATCTCGCCCGATGTGATCTGGAAAGGATCCAGGCTTGCGTATCCGGTTCATCTAACGTCCGTAGTCCAGCCGTTCAATCATCCGGGTTGGGAAACGGTTGGCCCGCATCTTGTCCTGGGTGACCCGAATGGGGTACTCGACGCGGTGGTTGGTCCAGGTGAGCGCGCTGGTGTCCAGCAGCGCGTAGGCTGCCCGCGGATCGCCGTCGCGGGGCTGGCCGACGCTGCCCGGATTGAGGATGTAGCGGGCGTCACGCCGGAGGGTCAGGGGCGCGCCCGGGGTGGCGTAGGACAGCCGCACGGCGTGGGTCTTGCCTTCCTCGACGAAGATCGCGGGCATATGGGTGTGGCCGACCAGGCAATAGCGCTCGCTGAAGCAGGGGAAATTCTCCTCCGCCACCATGACATCCAGGACGTACTCCCAGATCGGCTCGCGCGGGCTGGCATGGGCCAGAAGGAATTCTTCCTGCGCGAGGCTCGAGGGACGCGCCATCAGGAAGCGCAGGTTTTGGGGCGTCAGCGCTTCGCGCGTCCACTCCGCCAGGGCCGCCGCGTCCGGGTTGAAGGTGCGCAGGTCGATCCGGCCAAGGGCCGCCCAGTCATGATTGCCCGACAGGCATACGTGGGGGAGGGTCTGCAAGAGCGCAATGCCCTCGTTGGGATCAGGCCCATAGCCGACCAGATCGCCCAGGCACCACACGATGTCATATTGCAGGCCCCGCGCGGCAACATCCGCCAGAACCGCCTCAAAGGCGGCCAGGTTGGCGTGGATGTCCGAGAGGATAAGGCAACGCATAGTCGTTCCCGTCCGCCCGGATCAGCTCAGCCCGCTCGCCTCGCCGCGGGAGAGCTTCCAATTGGCGATACCGGTCTTCATCACCTTGAGACCCAGCAGCGCGCATTTCACGCGGGCCGGGGTGAGCGGCGCGCCGACCAGATCGAGCACGCGCTGGCGATCAGTGCCAAGCGCCTCCTCAAGCGCTTTGCCGATCACGTCCTCCATCAGCATCGACGCGGAAGCCTGGCTGATGATGCAGCCATCACCTGAAAACCCGATCTCGGCGATGGATTCGCCGTCGTCGGAAAGCCGGATGTCCACCCGAATCCGATCACCGCACAACGGGTTTGTTTCCTCGTGGCTGATCTGGGCGCCCGCGACTCGCCCATGATGCCGGGGATTCTCGTAGTGGTCGAGCAGGTTGTCGCGATAGAGGTCACTCATGGGTACTCCTGCGCCAAAGGGGTCGTACGCCCCTATCGCAGCACATCGATCCGCGCGGAGGCCGATCCCGCAGCGCCGCAATCCACAAGCAGGTCCAACGCCCCGGGTTGGGCATCCTCGGCAACGTTCCAGATCCAGGCCAGCATCCCGTCGCCCGCGGTCTGGCCGGCCGTCACCCCAGGGATCGCCCGGCGCTGACCGCCCGGCCCGGCAAGCGACCACAACCCGCATATCGAACCCGGTTGCGCCCGGATGGTCATGGCCGCCACGCCGCCACGAGCCACCTGCGTCGCGAGCAGCCGCGCAACAACACCCACAAATGCGGGGTTGGGCGTGGCAACGACTTCCTCCGGGCCCGCGCCCACGACGATGCGCGTCGGCCGCGGCGTTGAGGTTGGCGGATAGGTCGGCGTGGCCGCCAGAGCGGTAATGGTCAGGATGACGGCCCGGGATGTCGCGGGCGAATTGACCGTGGGCGATGGCCCCAGCGTTGCTGTTTCAGTTGCGGGAACCACCGGCACGATCGCGGTGGCGCCGACGCCTGCGGGCGTGACGGTTCGCGTTGGCGCCGGCTGGGTGGATTGCAGGGGCGCGGCGCTGCCGCAAGCGCCCAGCGCCACAGCGGCCGCGCAGGCCCACACCGCGCGCATCACAGAAGACATACAAGCGAGTTTACCGTATCGACCCGCCGAAAAACAGAACAGGCGCGCCCGGGCGGGCGCGCCTGTTCTGTATCGTAGACGCCAAGTACTCCTAACAGCACCCGGTTCCGGAGGCGATATCCCCCGCCCCGGCGTACGCCGGGGCGGGGGATATCGCCTCCGGAGCAGGTTCTGTTCGTGACCCTGGACCTACTTCTTGGCGGCTGGCGCGGCCTTGGCGGCCGGGGCAGCCTTGGCAGCCGGAGCAGCCTTGGCGCCGGCGGCGGGTTTGGCGCCAGCGGCGGGCTTGGCGCCCTCGGCGCCCTCTTCGTCCTTCTTGCCCTTCTCGATGACCTCGACGTCGCCGGTCGCAACGGCAACTTCATCGACCTTGGCTTCGACATAGCGCACCATGCGCGCAACCTCGTCCTCAGGATCCTCAAGCACTTCAACGCCAGCCTTGATGGCCAGATCCTTGACCCGGATGATGTCGCCGATCTTCATTCCGGACACATCAAAGCGGACTTCCTCGAAGAGGTCGGCTGGCAGACAGCGAATGCTGAGCTGGTTCATGCCTTCGAGCAACACGCCCAGGCCCGACTTGAGATCGGGGGACTCGCCAAAGGTGACAATGCGAACGTCGGCGGTGAGCTTCTCCGTCATGGAGACTTCGTAGAAGTCGATGTGGCGGAGCGTGCGCTTGATCGCATCGCGCTGCACTTCGCGCGAGAGCGCCATGCGCGGTTCGGCCTGGGTGGCGATGTTCAGGGTGATAAGGCCGTTGCGGCCCGCCTTGCGCAGCGCGCTCGTGGCCGCCTTGAGATCGACCGATACGTGGGTGGGCGTCTCGCGATGCCCATATACGACGGCGGGCACGCGACCGCTGCGGCGAAGCCCGGGATTGCCCTTGCCGACGAGCGTGCGCAGCTCCGCATCCAATTGAATCGTTTCAGCCATGATGTTCCTTTGCGCGGCCGCCCATCGGGTCGTGTATTCGCCCTACTCACGGTCGCAGTGAGACGGTTTGAGGCCGTCCTTGTGTATGGTGCCGCCAGAGTGGCGGCGGGCATCGAGTATATCGCATCAGGGAGTCTATCCGCAGATTACGCCGATTTCCGCCGATTTATCCATATCGAAATCGGCGGAAATCGGCGTAATCTGCGGATAGATCCCTACCGCAGCAGGGACTTACTTAAGGCGCAGCCAGTCGCAGGCATCTACAATGGCAGTTCGCATGCTTCGTGAAGTCTTCTTCTCCACCCCCGCCTTTGTGGCGGCCATCAATCTCGACGAGACGCTGTTCGGCGTCTCGCCCGATGCCCTGACACCCTGGACGATCTCCGTGCGCGGGAGCGACGGCTCCGACGCCGGCCGGCTGGTCGGGTTCGAGGGCGAGGGCGCGCGGGTCATCGCCATGCACCACCTGAAACCGGATGACACCGCGGGCCGCGCCGTCGAGATCACGGTATTCCGAGTCAACGAGGCCATCCGCGCCGCGCGCGCCGACAGCCAGATCCTGTCTGCCTTCGAGCGCTGGCTGCTCAAGCGCGGCTGGCGAGGGAACATCATCAAACGCTTGAAGTTCACTGATCCGATCGAAGTGCCTGTCATCCGTTCGTTCTGGATCGGACAGGGGTTCACCCACATCCTCGAGGAAGCGGGTTATTGGGATGAGCATGTCACCAAGCGCTGGCGCTAAGCGCCGCAGCCCGGTCCGCGGCGGGGACGCAACCCGGCCCCCATCGCCAACCCGGGCGCCGTCCCCGGTACCGTCAGCGCCGCAGGCCGGGTCGCAGCTCGTGGCGGAGACGATCATCGGCCTGGAAGACGTGGCCCGCGACGAGATCGTGGCCCATACCCGCGCCATCGCGTTCATTGTGGCGCCGGGCGAGGTGCGCTTCTCCCCGACCAGCGACCCGCGGCGCGCGCTGCAGTTGCGCACCGTGCAAGCCGTCTACTCAAGCGCGACCTTTGCCGTGCCCCGGCCCAAGGCGCTGTTGGGCGATGTTCACTTTCGGCGGCTCGGCGCGCAAATCGACGCCGCCCTGCGCGAATGGCCGGCGGGCACCTTCCGTACCATCCACATCGCCGCCGCCGGCGCCGAGAGCGCCGTCATGCGGCGTCTGCTGTCCGCGCTGGCCACTCGGACGGGGCTCGCGCCGGACGAAAACGAAGGTGACCTGCTGATCCGTCTGCGGCCCGACCGCGCGGGTGGCTGGGAGACGCTGGTCCGACTGACGGCCCGGCCATTGGCGACCCGGACCTGGCGCGCGCAAAACTATCCCGGAGCGCTCAATGCCGCCGTTGCATCGGCGATGACCCGCCTGCTTCAACCCACCGCGCGCGACGTGTTTGTCAACCTGTGCTGCGGTTCGGGCAGTCTGCTGATCGAGCGCGCCGCGCACGGCCCGGCCGCCCGGTTGATCGGTCTGGACATCGCTTCCACCGCGCTCGCCCTGTGCCGGGCCAACCTGAACGCGGCCGGAAGCGGGCTGGCCGCCCGGGTTGAGCTGATTCAGGCCGATGCAGGGGCGGCGCCCCTGCCAGATGGAAGCATCACAACGTTATGCGCCGATCTGCCGTTTGGCCAGCAGGTGGGCAGCCACGCGGCGAATCTGACCCTGTATCCGGCGGCGCTGGCCGAAGCCGCCCGGATTGCGGCGCCCGGCGCGCGCATGGGCATCATCAGCCATGAGACGCGCCTGATGTCGGACAGCCTGGCCCGCAGCCCGGCCTGGGAGCGG
>JAGOCU010000009.1:3460-18860 GCA_017998555.1 Thermoflexales bacterium | reverse complement strand
GGCGATGGCGATGGCCTCGGCCCAGTTTGGACTGCCCCGTTTCGAGCGTTGGAGCAATCCCGAGTTCCGCCTGCAATTCGTCGCGACGTTCGCCTGCATGGCAGCGGTCATGGGTCTTGGCATCGGCTTACGTTTGGCAAGACGGGCCGATACGCAGGCATCCACAATAGCGATGGTGGCTCTGCCTCTGCTCACTGCCGTGCCGATAGTCGGCTTTCTGCTCGTGAGGCCGTCAATTGAGGCGCTGTATCGAGATGCGCTGACGCCAGGCGTCGGCTGGTGGCTGTGTGTTGGGGCCTTCGCCCTGTCCATCCTGCAAACCGCCACCCGGGCAATCGGCACCGTCGTTATCGGATCTTCACCCGGGCAAGGTCGATGACATTGTCGCGGAGTGGCCTGCCGTCCGGGTCCGTCAGCGCGGCCCGTTCGCCGGAGACAGGGTCATAAAGGCCGTACCGTATGACATATTCGCCCGGAGGCTGGTTCGTGTTCAGGATGGCATAGCGGTCGGGGATGTATTCAGTCTCCGACCAGACCGTTGTCGGATAGGTGCCTTCGCGCGGTGGCGAATCCCCCTGCGCAACGACCACCCCGTCAGGGCTGACCAGGTGCACAAAGGCGGTCAACCGCGGCAGTGGACTGCGGCGGACTTGCCAAAGCAGCGAGAGCGAGATCGGCTCACCGGCGCGGATTTCGTCTTTCGTCGAAGCGCTCAATGCCATGACCTCACCCGCCGCCATCGACGCTTTGAACACGGGAGCGGCACCGGGCGGCCCCATCGTCGAGCGGCGCGAGAGCCCAACAGGGAGCGCGCCAAACTTGAAATCGCATGGCTGCCCGGTTGCGCATTCCGGCGTCAGCGCGGACTCCAGTGTGTCGCCCCCCATTTCGTACCAAATCACGCCAAATTGAGCCTGGGTCGGCGCGGGCGACGTTGGCGCCACCCAGAAGGTGTAGGTTTCGGCAAACGTGTCACCCGGTTGCCAGAAGCCAGTCGGGAAAACCTGCCGGCCTGGAGTAACCGCAACTCCGTTCTCAAACGAGTTACCATCCAGAGCGTACATCTCAACTCGGAGCCCATAATCCTTGCCGATGGACTTCAGGGCGCGCCAGAAAAGCGTGATATGAGTGTACTCGCCTTGCCAGGCCTTGTTGGGCAGGCTATATCCAAGCAGCTCGATTACGCCCCCAAAGCGCAAGCCAAGTTGGCGACTCATGGCCGCAGGGGGACTGACCGGGTCCAGGAGTACTGGCCGCCGATAGAAGGGCTGTATGACGACTGATGGCGTCAGGATTGCGATCATGGACAAGCCCGCGACGGCACCGAGCGATAGTCCGCGGCCCAAACGGCGCGGCAGGGCGGCCAATCCCAGGCCGGCGCCCAGACACAGCGCCCCCACGATCGGCAGAAAGAAGCGGCCGGTCACCAGACTGAGATTGCCCGAACTGATCGTCCGAGCCAACGGCGCGGCTGCAACACAGACAACAAAAAACCCGAGAAGGGCCAGCACGCGCAGATGTTTCAGGGTGCGGGCCGCCCAAAGCACACTTGCGGCGATCACAATGCCTGCGCCCAGGGCCATGTCGTACCACATCCCAGGCATCAACACCAGACCCCATCCAAACGAGCCAAAGAGGGTGTTGAAGGTCAATCGCCACAACCAGTCAAAATAGATCGGAACAAACGACTCGAGCCCGCGCCAACCCGCGGTATTCGCCAGAATGCCCTGGCTGGTGAGGCTCGTCGCCAACTGGGTTGCGGTCGTGAATTGGCGTATCGTCCGCCCGTCGGTGACGATGGCGCCAAACGCGACAAAAGCCGCCAGCACAACCCCAAAGCCGAGGACGGAATTCAGAACCGACCGCCAGCCCTCTTTGGGAATGCGCCGCCCGGTGTCAACGATTACGATCACGATCGCAAAGACCATGATCGCAAGTCCAGTGTCCTTGGTGGCCACCGCGCAGGCCACCGCAGTGGCCAGCCCCAGATAGCCGAAAAGAGGCGATGCGCCAATGCTGAGCCGCATCACCCGAGCAGCAAGCCAGAGCGCAAGGCTGCCAAAAAACGAGATCGCCACGTCATTTGAGACGACACCGCCCACAAAGAGCAGCAACGGCCACATCCCATGCAGCAACATTGCCAGAAGGGCGAAACCTGGCCTTTCTGGAAACAGCGCCCTTGCGCTCAGATACGTCAAGACGATCGTAAGGGTGCCCAACACGACCGAAACCATGCGCGCCGCCCGAAAAGCGAGCGCCGTCCCGCGATACGGAAAAGCATCCAAGGCCGGGTCGGGCACAACGTAGACAGCTCCTGGAACTGCGTATCGCGGTTGTGCATCGTCAGACACATCCACCAGACGAATGGGCAGCGACGCCAGCCAGTAATACAGCGGAGGCTGATGCGATTCGTCCCAGCGCGCCAGGACTTGATCTCGGGCCGGAAGCCGGTTGTTCAGGGCGAGATAACGTGCATAGGCGTAATGGCCCGTTTCGTCGTAGGACTCCCATAGTGGCGTGCTCAAGGAGTACACGCCGCCGAGGAACGCATGGGCAAGAGCAATGGCGGCGCAGGCCAGACCCGCGCGATTTCCCAAAGACCGGAACCGCTTCGCCAGTGCCGAAACCCGATCCAGAATCGCCATGCCCAACGCCTACCTTCTTGGGCCCTACCCGCCGACAAATGTCATTGGATTTGGGGCGAAGGTGAGGATGAGCAGGAGCACCCCGATCGCGATCAACGCATACTGGGGTCGTCCAAGCGGGGCCGTCTCATCCAGGACCGGCGGATGCGCGCGGCCGAACAGGAAGAGCATCACCGCCCACAGCATCAACACATTGGACACGAGCAAGGCCAGCGCGAGCAGGACCACGATGCAGGCGTACGAGACATACTTGGCCCGCGCGCCCAGCAATGCATACGCAATGTGACCGCCGTCGAGTTGGCCGGCCGGGATCAAGTTCAGGCCCGTGAACAGCAAGGCGAACCAGGCGCCCAGACCCAGCATGTTGAGGTTCACGACCGGGTCGGTCATGAACCACACGGCGCCGTGAGTGATCTGCCCAATCAGGGCGGTCATGATCGAATCGCCGAAGAACAGGCTCACCATTCCCTCGGGCGGAACCGTATAGGGTTCGACGGTTGAGAGCGCAGCGCCGATCAGAAAGAGCGGAACGGCCACGAGGAATCCGGCCAGCGGACCGGCCAGGGCGACTTCGAGCAGGGTCTTGCGATCCTTCCACGGTTCGCGCTGGACCATCACCGCGCCCAGCGTTCCGGGAATGGAGGGCAGTGGCAGCGGGATGAAATACGGCAGCGTCGCGGGCACCTTGCGCCAGCGCGACACCAGCAAATGACCAAGCTCGTGGGCGATGAGCGGACCCATCAGGCCGAGCGAAAAGAGCAGGCCCTGACCCAGATTCGGACCCTCTGGCGCCTGCGCGCCGGCGACCACGGTCGTGACAATCGTCGCCAGCAGCAGCGCCGCATTGATCATCCAGTTCTGGGCAAGCGGTTTCTTGACTGACCCGATCAGGGTGATCTCGACACCCGAGCCATCCTTGTTGTCGCGCATCAAGGGCGTGAAGCCGGCCTTCTCGCAGCGATCGCGGACGAGGTCATAGTCGGCGCCCGCAAGGAGCCGTCCCTCGAGCACCGGGTGGCCAAACTCATCGGCCCGGTCCCCGGTGATCGTCATCACATCGGCGATCAGGACACGAACGCGGGCGAGCACGGGCGCGCCATCCGGTCGGCGGGGCGCCCGGGCGGGATCGTTGCCTGGTTTGGGGTCCATCATGCGCTCCTCTGAGCGGACCGAACGTAGCTGCGAGCCAGTGATTTCACGACCGAGGCGATGCTGAGCAGCCCCTGACCCTTGCCCATCGATACATTTCGGCCAAACAACGTCGGCACCAGATCATCAATAGGCATGCGGGCAACAACGCTGGCAGGCATTCCGTTCACGGTCTGATCCAGTATGGCCGACAGCGCGCGGGCCGAGACGCCAAAAGGATTTTCAACCGCGAAGAAGAATTGCAGGCGCGGGTCGGCGGAAGCCTCCATGGGCTCGACAAAGACATAGGTGTCGCTCTCGCAATGCGGCACCTGGTTGGACAACGGAAACGGCCGAGTCGCAATCCGCTCGGGAACGCCTCGGAACTGGTCCGAATACTCGATCAACATCGCGTTGCGATCGGCGGGGCTTTCGGCAAACGCTTCAAGGACCTCGCGAAGCGCCTCCGGCATCTGGTCGTGATCTGACATTAAATCAATCGTCTCACAAAGGCGACGGCTGAAGCGGATACCGCGTCTTTCTCCACATCCGTCGTTAAGACATGCCCGCTGCGCTCAAACCACTGAATCGCCGCGTCGGGAGACCCCACCCCCCGGCGCAGGCGCTCGGCGCTGTCGGCGGTGACCGTTTTGTCGAGCCGGCCCTGCATGAAAAGCGCGGGGGTGATCACTTGAGGGAGCAGACGGACAACCCGATCATTGAGGCGAATGAGTTGGTCAATCGCGTCCAGCGGGATGCGGGCCGCGTCGGCCAGGCGATTGCGTTCGGCGGGATCGGCGAAGTCAATGCGCGCGCCCGGCGGGGCCTGCTCCTGCAGCCAGGCCCTGGTGTTTGGGTTGTCGAAATCAATCTTCGGCGTGAAATACGGGATGATGTGCCTGGCAAAACGCACGATCCTGGTCCGCGGATCATTGACTCGGGCTGGCGCTGCAAGAACAACAATGCCGCGCAGCCGACCCAGCGGTTTGAGACGGGCAGCCGGAAAACCCTCATTGGCCCCGGCCGCCAGCGCGGCCAGGTATAGCGTGACGAGTCCGCCCATCGACAGTCCAGCCAGAAAGAGGTGTTCGCAGTCCGCGACGCGCTCAAGCCCGTCAAGGGCCGCATCGATCCACTCGCGATAGCGCGCGCCGCGCAGCCGGGCAGGAAGTTCGCCGTGCCGTGGCTGAAGCGGGCCATCCACGGTGAATCCCGCCCGATGCAGCGCGAGCCCGAGCGGGCGCATTTCAGCCGGGCTGCCCGTGAATCCATGCAGGATCAAGACGCCCACATCGGGGCGGGTCTCGCCGACAAAGTGAAACGACTGGTTGGCTTTGCGCGCGCGCGCAGCGCCCCCGCCTGGATCGGTCATGATCCTGGTGTGGCAGCTAAATCCAGGCCTTCATCGATACCGCCGCAGGTCGAGCTGGCCAGCGCCCACAGCAGCACGTCGTCGGCGAAGGCAGTCGGCGACGGCGATTCGTCCAGGACCGGACCCGGGAGCGATGAATCTGACGCCTCTGCCTCGCGCGCGGCGCTGGCCGGCTCAGGCAGGCGCGGCGCGATGGAAGTTGGCATATCAGATCGTCGCGAGCTCGCATCGGCTGTCCGCGCAGTCCTCGACGCCTTCGGTTGTTTGTTCCGGCTGGATGGGAATCCCGGCGGCCAGGGCGAGCCGGGCAGCCATTTCGAATTCAGCCAGTTCGTCATGAAACTCCTCGACGGTGAGGCGGGTCATCAGGCGTTCGCGAAACTCGGCCGCATGGGGCACGGCGTGAATGTACTTCACCGCATGCTTGCGAAAAAGGATCAAACCCTTTTCGCCATAGAACGCCATGCTCGCTTCCAGATGCCGGTGCAGGAGCCGAACGGTGTCATCGATCGTCACCTGCTCGCGGTCCTTGCGGGCGAAGATCCACGGGTTGCCGATGGCGGCCCGTCCGATCATGACCCCGTCGCACCCTGTGTGAGCCTTGATCCGGGCGATGTCGGCGACCGTCTTGACGTCCCCATTGCCGATGACGGGGACCTTGACCGTCTGCTTGACCTCGGCGATGGCATCCCAATCGGCGTTGCCCTTGTAGGCTTGCTCGCGCGTGCGGCCGTGCACGGCGATAAGCTGCGCGCCGTTGTCCTCAAGCACCCGGGCCACTTCGCGATAGTTGCGGGTCTGGGCGTCCCAGCCCAGGCGGATCTTGCCGGTCACCGGGACTTTGAGCAGCCGGCTCATGCGATAGAAAATCCGGCCGATCTTGGCCGGATCCTTGAGCAGGCCGGCGCCGGCGCCCCGCCCGCTCACGCCCGAGACCGAGCAGCCCATATTGAGATCGATGATGCCGGGGCCAAGGCGCTCGGCCTTCTGGGCCGCCGCCACGATCCGATCCTCGTCGGCGTCAAAGATCTGGAACGAGAGTTGGGGCAACTCAGCCCGATCGAACTCGAGTTGCTTGAGGGCCATCCGCGCATTGTGGAGGATCGCGTCGCAGGAGGTGAACTCGGTGTAGGACATGGCCGAGCCGAAATCGCGGCAGATCTTGCGAAAGGGCTGATCCGAAAACCCGTCCATCGGCGACAGGATGAGGTCGCCGTAGACCGGGATCTCGCGCACATGGAAGGCGGGCTTCTGTTCGTCCATTGAAGGTGGAGGCAGATTAGACCATAGAGCCCATCCTCATCCCAGGAGTTTCGAGCTCGGCAAGCCCGCGCGAAGCGCGGGCTTGCCGAGCTCGAAACTCCTGATATTTTTCCCCACTCATGCCGCTATACTCGCCCCATGCTCCCGATCTCCTATTTTGTGGACCGGTTGTCGACGAATCTGCGTGTATTCGATCATTTTCTGCGCGGTGTTGACCCCGAGCAGGCCGCCTGGCATCCGGCGCCCGAGGCCTGGTCGATGCTCGAAGTGGTCTGCCACCTCTACGATGAAGAGCGCGAGGACTTCCGGACGCGACTGAGACTCATCCTGGAAGACCCGGCCCGGGATTGGCCGCCCATCCACCCCGGCGAATGGGTGATTTCGCGCGGGTACGCCGGCCGGGACTTTGCGGTCATGGTCGACCGCTTTCTGGCCGAGCGGGCCGCCTCCATCGTGTGGCTGCGTGAGCGGCATGATCCCCGGCTTGAAATCGAACGCAAGCAGGGCGAGTTCACGCTCCGGGCGGGCGATCTGCTTGGGGCCTGGCTGGCTCATGATTATCTGCACATCCGGCAGCTCAATGAGCTGCACTATGCCTACACCGCCAGCGGGGCCGAGCCCTACAACGTCATCTACGCGGGAGACTGGTAGTTCAAACTGCGCGCCGGCATCGGCGCGCGTTCGACACTTCGACACGGAGACTTCACATGCCCAACCCAAATCAACTCAACGTACTTGAATGGCGCTGCCTGGGTCCCTTCCGGGGCGGCCGGGTCGTGGCCGCGTGCGGCCATCCGACGGATCCCCAGACCTTCTGGTTCGGCGCATGCGCCGGGGGCGTGTGGAAGACAACCGATGCGGGGATCACCTGGCGGAACGTCTCGGATGGCCAGTTCAACGTGTCCGCGGTGGGCGCCATTGCCTGCTCCGTGAGCGACCCGAATGTGCTCTATGTCGGCACCGGCGAGACCGCCATCCGCGGCAATGTCTCGCACGGCGATGGCGTCTACAAGAGCACCGACGGCGGCAAAACCTGGATCAACGTGGGGCTGTCGGACACGCGTCATATCGCCAAGATCCGGATCCACCCGAGCAACCCGGACATCGTCTATGCGGCCGCGCTCGGACACGCCTGGGGCCAGAACAAGGAGCGCGGGGTGTATCGCAGCGTTGATGGCGGCAAGACCTGGAAGCAGATCCTGTTCAAGAGCGCCCGAGCCGGCGCCATTGATTTGTCAATGGATCCGACCAACCCGCGCATTTTGTATGCCACGATCTGGCAAGCCCAGCGCCAACCGCACCGCCTCGACAGCGGCGGCCCGGATTGCGGGATCTACAAGAGCACCGATGGCGGCGACACCTGGACCGAGATTACCCGCAACCCTGGACTGCCCAAAGGCACCCTGGGCAAGATGGGCATTGCGGTCTCGCCGGCCAACCCCGAACGCGTGTATGCCATCATCGAGGCCGAGGATGGCGCCCTGTTTCGCAGCGATGACGCTGGCGCCACCTGGAAGCGCCTGAGCGAACAGGCCGAACTTCGCGGCCGGCCGTGGTACTACATGCACATCTTCGCCGATCCTGTCGACCAGGACACCGTGTATGTCCTCGACTACGGCATGCAGCGCTCGATCGATGGCGGCAAGACCTTCAGCGAGATGACCACGCCCCACGGCGACAATCACGAGCTGTGGATCGACCCGGCCAACCCGCGCCGGATGATCGAGGGCAACGACGGCGGCGCCTGCGTATCGTTCAATGGCGGCGACACGTGGAGCTCGATCTACAACCAGCCCACGGCCCAGCTCTACCACGTCATCGCCGACCAGCGCACACCCTATTTCGTATACGCCTCGCAGCAGGACAATACCGCCCTGCGGCTGCCCAGCCACTCGGCCCGGTACGCCATCACCAACGCCGACATGGTCGAGCCGGGCGGCGGCGAGAGCGGGTACATCGCCATCAAGCCTGGCGATCCGGACATCGTCATCGCCGGCGCGATCGGCAGTGGCGCAGGGAGTGGCCGCCTGATTCGCTGGGATGCCCGACTCGATCAGGAGCGCATCATCAATGTGTGGCCCGAATTCACTGGAATGGCGATCGGGGCCGAGGGCCTGAAGTACCGTTTCCAGTGGACGTTCCCGATCTTCTTCTCGCGCTGGGATCCCGAGCTGCTCTACATTGCCTCGAACCATGTTCACACCTCGCGAACCGAAGGCAGCAGTTGGGACACCCTCTCGGGCGATCTCACCCGCAACGATCCGTCCAAACTCAAGCCATCCGGCGGACCGATCACCCTGGACAACACCAGCGCCGAGTCCTACTGCACGATCTTCGCCCTCGAGGAGAGCAAGCTCGAACGCGATGTGATGTGGGCGGGCACCGACGATGGGTTGGTGAAGCTGTCGCGCGACGGCGGTCGCACCTGGGCGGATATCACCCCAAAGACCCTGCCCGAGTGGGCGTTGATTTCCATCATCGAACCGTCGGCCCATGATGCCGGGACCGCCTATGTCGCGGCAACCCGCTACAAAGTCGACGACACAAAGCCCTATTTGTTCAAGACCAGCAACTATGGCAAGACCTGGACCAAAATCACCAAGGGCATTCCCGAGACGGAGTTCACCCGGGTGATCCGCGAAGATCCGGAGCGCCCGGGCCTGCTCTTTGCGGGGACCGAAACGGGTGTCTATCTCTCTTTCGACGACGGCGCGACCTGGCAGCGCTGGCAATCCAACCTGCCCGTTTGTCCGATCCACGATCTGTACATCAAGGATGGCGATCTGATCGCCGCCACCCATGGCCGCTCGATCTGGATCCTCGACGACATCACCGCGCTGCGCCAGCTATACGACAAGACGGTCGCCGCGCGGGCCGCGCTGCTCATGCCGCGCGATACGATTCGCCACAAGGTCTATTTGGGCTGGGGAGGACCGCTTGCGAATGCGCCGGTCACCTACGGCTGGGCGGGCGCCCAGGTCTACGTCTACGGCATGGTTGAAGGCCCCAATGGCAAGGTCCGCCGGCCGCTCGATGCCGGGCACAACGGCCCGCAAGGCGCGCTGGTCCATTTCTGGCTCAAGACAGCGCCAAAAGAGGACATCACGCTGAGCTTCGAAGATCATGCGGGCAATGTGCTGCGCACGATCAGCAGCAAGGCCCAGGATGACGTGAAGGAAGAGGAGCGCGACCCCATCCTGAGCAAGAAGGAAGGGCTCAACCGGTTTGCGTGGGATCTGCGCGTGACGCCGGCGGTGAAACTCGCCGACAAGAAAGGCGGCCGCGGCGACTATACCGTGGACGGTCCACAGGTGCCTCCCGGGACCTACCGAGCCAAACTCACCGTCGGGAAACAGACCTTTACCCAGACGTTTACGGTCAAAGCTGACCCGCGCCTGACCACAACCACCCAGGCCGATCTGGAGGCTCAGCATGCCTTCCTGCTCAAGCTGCGCGACAAGATCAACGAGACTCATGTCGCGATCAATCGCGTCCGCGAGTTGCGCACCCAGACTCAGGTCTGGGAGAAGCGCGCCCCCGCCCTGAAGGATGAGGCGGCGGCTGTCGCCAGGAAGTTGACCGAGATTGAAGATGCGCTGATTCAAAGCAAGAGCGATGACCCGCGCAGCTTCCCCGCCCGTCTGAATGTCAAGCTCGGGACGCTGGTGAACTTCGCTGACAACGCCGATCATGCCCCGACCCAGCAGTTGCTGGCCATGTTCGACGATATCGCGGCCCGAATCGACGCGCAAACCAGCAAATTGTCGGAGTTGATTGCCGGACCGATCGCCGGCCTCAACGCGAAGATCGCCGAAAGCGGCCCGGGCGCGATCGGCTAACCCGCGAGGGAACGACAGGCATGGGCGAGTTGGAAACCTGGTTCGCGCCGTTCCGCGACAACATCATCGGAAACGAACGGGCCTTCGATGGCCCGTTCGGCGAGCGGCGGATTGTCTATCTGGACTGGACGGCGAGCGGCCGCCTGTATGGGCCAATCGAGCGCGCCCTGCTCGAGTCCGCCGGGCCGTTTGTCGCGAACACCCATTCGGAGTCCAACCTGACTGGGACGACGATGACGCATGCCTATCACGAGGCGCAGCGGATCATCAAGGAACACGTCCATGCCGGCCCGCGGGATGTCATCATCTGCGCGGGCGCAGGGATGACGGCGGTGATCAACAAATTCCAGCGCATCCTCGGCCTGCGGGTGGCGGAGCAAATCCAGCCGTATGCGGCGATCCCCGACGACATTCGCCCGGTCGTCTTCGTCACCCATATGGAGCATCACTCCAACCAGACTTCCTGGCTGGAGACGATTGCCGATGTGGAGGTCGTGGAACCGGATGGCGAGGGCCGGGTGTGCGTGGCGAGCTTGCGCGCGCTTCTGGCCAAACACGCCCATCGCGCGATCAAGATCGGGGCCTTCACCGGTTGCAGCAATGTGACCGGGATCGAGTCGCCGTATCACGAGCTGGCCCGGGCCATGCACGAGCACGGCGGGTTGTGTTTTGTGGACTTCGCGGCCTCGGCCCCGTATGTCGACATTGACATGCACCCGACCGGCGATCCGATGGCCCGGCTCGACGCGATCTTTTTCTCGCCCCACAAATTCCTGGGCGGGCCGGGCGCGGCCGGCGTGCTGATCTTCGACAGCGGGCTGTATCGCAATCGGGTGCCGGATCAGCCGGGCGGTGGGACGGTCAACTGGACCAACCCCTGGCAGCAGCATAGCTTCGTCGACAACATCGAAGCGCGCGAAGACGGCGGCACGCCAGGCTTTCTGCAGACCATCAAGGCGGCGATGGCCATCCGGCTGAAGGAACGGATGGGCACGGCCCGCATCCGCGCGCGCGAGCACGAACTCATGAGCATCTTGTTCGACGGGTTGAAAACCATCCCGAATGCCGTGGTGCTGGCCGGCCATGTTCAAGACCGGCTGGGAATCCTGTCGTTCTACTTCGAGGACGTCCACTTCAATCTGGTGGTGCGGCTGCTCAATGACCGATATGGCATCCAGGTGCGGGGCGGGTGCTCGTGCGCCGGCACTTACGGCCACTACCTGCTGCACGTGGACCCGATGCGGAGCAAATCGATCACCGATCGGATCGACGCCGGCGACATGACGGACAAGCCGGGTTGGGTGCGCCTGTCGATCCACCCGACCACGACCGACGCGGAGGCGCGCGATGCGGTTGCCGCGCTGCGGGACATCGCCCTCAATGCCAGGGAGTGGTCCAACGACTACGACTATGATGCCCATGCGAATGAGTTTCGCTATCGCGGCGGCGCGCGCGACATCGACGTGCGGCCGTGGTTTGACATCACCTGAATATGGCGCCCCGCAAACTGATCGGCCTGACCGGAAACATCGCGACTGGAAAGAGCAACGTCCTGTCTGAGATGCGGGCGCTGGGCGCCGTCATCATCGACGCGGATGAAGTCGCGCGAGCCGTCCAACAACCTGGCCAGCCCGCCCTCGCCCGCATCCTCGATGCTTTCGGCACGGGGGTGTTCAAACCCGATGGCGCGCTCGACCGGCGCGCGCTGGCCGAAGTCGTCTTTGCCGAACGGGTCAAACTCAAGCAACTCGAATCGATCGTCCACCCGGCGATTCGGGCCGAGATCGAACGGCGCCTCGACGCCGTGCCGGACGGCAAGGTGGCGGTGCTGGAAGCCATCCTCCTATTCGAGAACCACTGGGCCGAGCGCTGTGACCAGGTCTGGGTGACGGATTGCGCGCCCGCCGAGCAGGTGTCACGGTTGGTGGCATCGCGCGGATTGACCGAGGATGAAGCCTGGGCGCGGGTGCGCGCGCAAAACGCGCAGGCGGACAAGGTCGCCCGCGCAACGGTCGTGATTGACACGCGGGGTTCGGTCGAGGAGACCCGGGTTCAGGTGCGCAAAGCGTATGCGGAGATATAGGCGTTGGGGGGTGACAGAGATGTCCCCGGCTTCGCCGGGGACATCTCTCCCCAAAGCAGTTGTGAGCATCGGCTGAGAGCGGCGAAAAACCCTGTGCGATAATTTCGCGCTTAAGAACGAGAATCTGTTTGCGCGATGACCTCCCTGGCCGGCGCGCGTGTACTCAAGGAGAGACCCGATGGCCACAGTTGCTCTCAAGACGATCGAACTGAACGACGTTGAAAACGCGGTCGATGCGCCCGCCATGTCGCTGCTGCCCGGCGCGCACGAGAAACTCTCCGAGCTCATGGCCCAGCGCAACATCCAGAACCACGGATTGCGGGTGTTCGTATCCGGCGGCGGCTGCTCGGGCTTGCAGTACGGCATGGCCTTCGAGGCGGCCCCGCGCGACTTTGACACCGTCATCGAGCAGGCGGGTGTGAAGCTCTTCATTGATCCCACCAGCCTGATGTATCTCTCCGGCGCGACCATCGACTATGTCGATTCGCTGATGGGCGCAGGCTTCAAGATCGAGAATCCAAACGCCGTTGCAGCCTGCGGCTGCGGCAGCTCGTTCAAGACCAAGGACTCCGGCGATTCGGACGCCGAGGGCGGCTGCGGTGAAGGCTGCTCCTGCGGCGGGCACTAGAGGTTCTGCGTTGAGTTTTCTCTTCAAGAAAGACAGACTCTCCCAACCCGCTGACGGCGCATCCAAACAACCCAAGCGCTTGTGGCTGGACCTGGGAGATCTGGGCGACCTGGTGAATCCGGCTGGCCCGCACGAGCAGTGGCAGGACCACGGGATGGGCTTGCTTCGGACCATCCTCAAGAACAGCGGGATCGAGACCGATAGTTTTTCGACCCGCCAGTGCACGTCGTGGGACGAGGTGGAGCGGCGCATGAAGGGCTTTGACATGCTCATCATGAACGTGCGGAGCTACACGTTTCCGGTCGCCTACCGATCCGCCAAGATTTTCAAGAAGGTCAATCCCAAAGGCATTGTCCTCGCCGGCGGGATGCATGCCACGGTCGCCCTCGATGAAATGACGGCGATCGACGAGTTCGACAAGATCTGCCAGGGACCCGGCGAGAACGTCATCGTCAACCTGGTCAGCCACCCCGAAGCCTTCCCGCGGGTCATCCTTGGCATCGGCGCGAAGAGCATGGACGAGTGGCCGATGATCGACCGCACGCTGTGGCCGAAACCTGCCAGCCGCAAGCTGGCCGAAAAGTTCCACTGGCCGCTCGAGCCCGAGAGCGGTTGGGGTCCTCCCGGTGTCGTCACGATGCTGACCAGCCGGGTGTGCCCCTGGCAGTGCGTGTTCTGCAACGAGAACAGCTACATCCCAAATATGGGCCGGCGCAGCGTAGACGCCGTCATCGATGAGCTGAATTTCCTGGACACCCATCACGGGCCGGTCGGCTCAGTCGTCATCCACGATTCGATGTTCTTCCAGAACCCGACCTGGCTGAAGGAATGGGTCGAAAAGTACCCCCGCAAAGCCAACAAGCTCTGGCCGTACTGGGCGGCCGCCCGGGCCGATACGGTTCGCCAGTGGCCGGACCTTTTTGAGGCCGTGGTCCGCGAGACGAATTGGAGCACGGTATCGATCGGCTTTGAGAGCGGCAGTGACCGGGTGCTCAAGATCATCAACAAGGAATGCACCGAAGAGGACAACTACTTCGCGATCGATTTGCTCACCCGCATTGGCGATGACATGGAGCGCAAGGGCCAGAAGCCGCCGGTGTTCTGGTCGAACATCATGCTTGGCATTCCGGGCGAGACGCATGAAGACGCCTTCAAGACGATGCGGATGGTGAAGTACACCAAGCGCATCATGCCCTCGATTTCGTTCTACGCGCCCTACCCCGGCTCGGCGCTGGGAAACCAGTTGATCGCCGAAGGCAAGAGCCGCATGACGAAGGAAAACTACCACCGTTTTCCGGACGATGAAAAGGTGAAAGGCGTGGACTACCAGTTCTACCGTGACCTGCTGGCCGGGAAATACGATACGGAAGTCAATCGCGGGCTGCCCCTCATTCATCAGACGCGCAAGAATTACCGGGACGCGCTGATCAAGGCCTAAATGAGCAGTTTCAGCAATCCGCACTTCATGTATCTGTTTGCGCTGAAGAGCAAGCCGGGCAAGCGCCGGCTGGCGTATGGTCAATCGCCTGAAGACGCGTTGACGACGCTGAGTTTCCGCTGCACGCCTGAAGAGATGGATGACATCATCCGGGACGACTTTCAGAAGATTCACCAGCGCGAGCTCCAGCAGTACGTGCACCTGCTCGGGTGACAGGCCGCCGATATCATCGGACCAATACGCAAGAACAGGCGAATGCAATCCGGCGCGCCCGTGGCGGTTGCCAAGATGACACGATGTCAGCGCCTGGCCCTGAAAGGGCCACATGCGATAACCCAGGGCGAAGCCCTGGGTCGCGCCACCAAACACAGGATAAGCCCTGCAAGGGCGAAATCCGGGTCGGTTCAACGGGTAGACCTGGCTGGTCGAAAGATCTCACGTGCAATGCCGCCCTTTCAGGGCGGGAATCGGGCGGGCGTCGGTTTCCCAGGGCTTCGCCCTGGGCTATCTCATTCGGCCCCGTTGGGGCCGGCTTTTGAACGCGTGCTTAACGTAATGCCAATGCGCTTTCACAGGGATGACGGCTGGCCCACTGTGCTCGGCGGCGTTTCTTGGCCGGGCTAGTTGAAGTGCAGGATCGGCAACCGTGGCCTACATGTCCGCCCTCACTGAACCGCAACGCCGGCTGCTCGCGCAGATCGCGGGCGGCGCCCGGCTGAAGGATCACCGTGACATCGAGGGCGGCAAGCGCTTCACCCTCACCCTGGATGCGGCTACGGAAACCGTGATTGCGGCGGCTTTGGTTGAGGAACTCGTCAAGCGCGGACTGATCGACAGCAACAAGAAGTTTCCGAGCGCCACCTACTGGCTCACCGCGGCCGGCAAGCGCGTGGCGGCCGACTTGGCGGCGGATCGGCACGGGCCGCTGAATACGTAAATGAAGGGTGTGTATAATCCTTTGTCTCCCCGGGGAATGGCGCAGCCTGGTAGCGCGCATGGTTTGG
>JAGOCU010000009.1:0-3360 GCA_017998555.1 Thermoflexales bacterium | reverse complement strand
GCCGGCAAGCGCGTGGCGGCCGACTTGGCGGCGGATCGGCACGGGCCGCTGAATACGTAAATGAAGGGTGTGTATAATCCTTTGTCTCCCCGGGGAATGGCGCAGCCTGGTAGCGCGCATGGTTTGGGACCATGAGGTCCCGGGTTCAAATCCCGGTTCCCCGACTGCCGCGCTCAGTCCCCTCCCCGGCTCCGCACTACGGGCGGATGGAGGATTCCTGACGGTAAGTCCGCAGGCCCGATGCACCCAAATCGGGCCCTGGCGCCAAAGCAGCGCGCCACGCCACATACACAATGGCGCATGATCACCTCAATCGGCCGCGGAAAACGTGGGCAGCCTTCATCAACGTGGCCCCGAATGCGACTTCCCTAGAATAACCAACCGAACCTGATCTGGAGGCGATATCGTCGCCAGAAACGGTGTTTTGTTGGGAGTTCACAAGACAAACACGATGGCAGAGACTCGAATACAACCGGATCGCAACCTCGCGTTGGAACTGGTCCGCGTGACCGAAGGCGCAGCCTTGGGCGCCGGCCGCTGGATGGGCCGGGGAGACAAGATCGGCGGCGACGCGGCCGCGGTCAATGCCATGCGTGCGGTGCTCAACGAGGTCGGGATGGACGGGGTCGTCGTCATCGGCGAGGGCGAGAAGGACGAGGCCCCCATGCTCTTCAACGGCGAGAAGCTTGGCACGGGCGTCCCCCCCGAGGTCGATATCGCCGTGGATCCGATCGATGGCACGCGTCTGCTCAGCACCGGTGGCGGCGGCGCGATTGCAGTTGTCGCGCTGGCCGAGCGCGGCAAGATGTTCCGGCCGACCACCTTCTACATGGACAAGATCGTGGTGGGGCCAGACTGCGTGGGCGTAATCGATATCGAGGCGCCCCCGGCCGCCAATATCCGGGCCGTGGCGCGGACAAAAGGCATGCCGCTCAGCGCTGTCACCGTGTGCATTCTGGACCGCCCCCGGCATGCGGAACTCATCAAAAAAGTGCGGGCGACCGGCGCGCGCATCAAACTCATCATGGACGGCGATGTGGCCGGTTCGCTCCAGACGGCAATTCCCGAATCGGGCGTCGATATTCTGATGGGGATCGGCGGCACACCCGAGGGCGTCATCACCGCGGCGGCGATGCGCTGCATGGGCGGCGAAATCCAGGGCCGGCTTTGGGCGCGCGATGAGGCCGAGCGCGCCGCGGCCGGGTCGGAGCTCGACCGCATTCTCGACACGCACACGCTTTGCGGCGGCGAATCCGTATTCTTTGCCGCCACCGGCATCACCAGCGGCGAACTTCTCGAAGGCGTCCGCTACACCGCCACCGGCGCTCACACCTTTTCGATGGTCATGCGGGCCAAGACCGGCACCGTCCGCTACATCGAAGCCCACCATCGTCTCGACAAGATCGAAATGCTGACCCGTTCCTCCACGAAATAACTCATGAGCCGAAATCGATTCAACGCCTACTCTGAAGAACCTGAGCCTGGTGACGAGCTTCCCCCGCCGCGCATGCCGGGCGACGATCTCCCGCCGTTGCCGGGCCAGCCCGACACTGGACGCCGGGTCGGCCGCCCAAAGAGCATGTTCGACATGGCCATCCTCGACCGCGAGACGCTGGGCGAGCTGCGCGAACGGGCCAAAGACCTGAATGTGGCCGGCGCGAGCAAACTGAAGAAGGATGACCTCATCATCCGGCTGATGGAAGCCCAGGCCGTGCGGCAGGGCATGGAACTCCGCGGCGGCGTGATCGACATCGTCGACGACAACATCGGGTTCCTGCGCTCGGAGCACTATATGCCCGGGCCGGATGACATCTATGTGTCGCCCTCACAGATCAAACGCTTTGGGTTGCGCACCGGCGACCTGGTCGTCGGCCAGGTCCGGCCGCCCAAGGACAGCGAGAAATTCTTCAGCCTGCTCCGGGTCGAAGCCGTCAACGGCCAGGATCCCGAGGCGGCCAAGAACCGCCCGCACTTCGAGAAGCTCACCCCGATCTTCCCGACCGAGCAGTACGATCTGGAGTCGCCCGGCAAGACGTCGATGCGGCTGCTGAATCTGGTGGCGCCGATCGGCAAGGGCCAGCGCGGCCTGATCGTGGCCCCGCCCAAGGTCGGAAAGACGACCTTCCTGAAGGACATCGCCAACGCCATCAGCTCGAAGTATCCGGATTCGCACTTGATGGTCGCATTGATCGCCGAGCGGCCGGAAGAGGCGACGGACATGGATCGCTCGGTCGACGCCGAGGTCATTGCGTCGACCTTTGACGAGCCGGTCCAGAGCCATGTGCGGGTGGCCGAGATGGTCATCAACCGCGCCCGGCGCCTGGTCGAGTGCGGCCGCGACGTGGTGGTGCTGCTGGACTCGCTGACCCGGCTGAGCCGGGCCTATAACCTGACGGTGCCATCGTCGGGCCGCTCGCTTTCGGGCGGCGTCGATCCGGCCGCCCTCTTCCCGCCCAAGCAGTTCTACGGCGCCGCGCGCAACATCGAGGAAGGCGGCAGCCTGACCATCATCGCGACGGTCCTGGTCGACACCGGCAGCCGCATGGACGACATGATCTTCGAGGAATTCAAGGGCACCGGCAACATGGAATTGCACTTGTCGCGCAAGCTGGCCGACCGGCGTATCTTCCCGGCCATCGACATCGAGCGCAGCGGCACCCGCCGCGAAGAAGTGCTGTTGGGCGAGAAGAACGCCCAGAAGACCTATCTCATGCGGCGCATGCTCGGCCAGCTCACCACGCCGCAGCCGCAGGGCGCGGGCTATGACCTCACCCAGGCGATGGAGCTCTTCCTGGCCCGCTTCGCCAAGACCAAGAACAACGATGACTTTCTGGCCTCGCTGGGTTCGACCGGCATGTAGTCGGGAGGCGCACCCGCGATGACCGACAAAGAGACCATCGATCACGACAACGTCGACCAGGATGCGCTGACGAGCGACGACCCGTTGCGCGTCGAGCGGCGCCTGGCCGATGGCGTCTACCGCATTCTGCATGGGGAAGCCCTCGTTGGCGAGGAGAATTGGGCGATCCTGGCGCTCAAGGGCGGCGGATATCGGCTCATGACTGAGTTGCATCTGGACTGGCCCAAGACCCATCAGCAGCGGGCCGAACTGGACACGGACGCGAACTGGAATCCGGTTGGGCTGTGGGCGGAGATCGACTTCAATGGCAAGCGCCGTTCGGCCACTTATCTCATCGAGCCAGGCGGCGTGCTGGACGTGCGCATCACCGAGCAGAAGCTCCCCACAAATGAGGACGCATCTGCCGGCCGACGCGGGCTGAATCGGCCCGGTCCGGCCCCGAAGACCGTGCTGGCCCGTTCATATGGCTTTGATGCCGACGCCAATTTCGATTTCGCCTC
>JAGOCU010000194.1 GCA_017998555.1 Thermoflexales bacterium | reverse complement strand
GCGCCGCCCCCCACGCTGCGGGCGACCAGCGAGCCCGTCACGCCGCGAGCGTCCAGGCTGTCGCCAACGGCGTCGATGATGGTATCGCCGACATCGCGCAGGCGCAGGTCCGAGCCCACGCCGCGGACCTGGATACTGCCCATGACTTGTTCAATGCGCGCATCGTCCCGGGCGCGCTCGATCAGGAGTGAGCCGGCCCGGGGCATATTGATCCGGCAGTCGCCGCGGGTGCGGATCTTGATCACCGACCCTTCCTGGGTGGCGTCGCCCGGATCGTCGAACTCGACCCCGACCAGGGGCTGATCCCAGCCCATGACGATGACGTCATTGCGGGCGTTGACGACCACGGTCGGCTTGGTGTCTGTGTTGAAAGTCTGAGATCCCATATCATCACCTCGCGGTCACGCATCCGCTTTTCCGCGCAGCATCTGCATGGCTTGCTCGGACGAAATCTTGCCCTTGTCCAAATCATCCAGGATGTTGCGCCGATCGTCATCCGAAAGGCGCAGCGGTCGTTCTTCCTCGCGCGACGGTTCGAACCCCATCGCCCGAATGACATCCTGCAGCCGTGAGCGCAGGGTGGGATAGGACAGGCTGAGTTCCACCTCGAGCCGGTTCATCTTTCCCTCGCATTTGAGAAACGCGCGCACGAAGTCGATCTGTTCCGCGCTGAGCCCGGGGAAAGGGCTTTTCGCCGGGCTGAAACGGCCGCGCAAGGTTGTGTCGCAGGCGGGGCAATGGGTCTCGGTGACGACCATCTCGCCGGCGCAAATGGGGCAGGCGGCAGGCAAAGCATTCATGAGGTCCTCCAGGTGGCGGCAGTGTTTGTCGCGTGTTGAATGGGGTTGGCTGGGTAGCGGGACCGAATTGCCGCAGAAATGCGTTCCAAGGCGGACGCCACCGCAAGCAGCCAGGCGCCGTTTCGGCTGCCCGCCCCCACGCGGTGACGTCGCGCCTCGGCTGCGGCCTTGAGCAGCTCTTGATGCCGCCGCTCAAAGCGTCCGATGTAGTTCTGATAATCCAACATGCTCGCCCTCCTGCGACGGCCACCCCCATAAGGAGGGTAACGACCCCGCGAACTTAAAGAACAATACGACGAAGTTTCAGATTTGTCAATATGCATTTCAAGAAACTTCAAGATTCTGTTTAGAATATCAATTTTGCCCCAGAAGTATACATAACGAGCCTGATCGGCTGTACGAGACATGAATGCGCGTCTAGCATGACGCCAACGCCCGTCCAGCAATCCGTCGCTACCGTATACAAGATTTTCGGCGAGCGATTACGATGCGGTCCCAGATGAAGGAGATGTTCGAATGGCCATGAACCTGAATACCTACACAGAAAAAGCCCAGGAGGCCCTGCTCAAGGCCCAGGCAATCGCCGTTGAGAACGGCAACTCACAGATCGATCCCGAGCACCTGTTGAACGCGCTGCTGACCCAGGAGGGCGGGATCACCCCGGCTGTTATTTCAGCCGCCGGCGGCAGCCCGACCCGGATCAACGACCTGATCGAACGCGAGGTGCGGGGCAAGCCAAAGGTCAGTGGATCGACGTCGACACCCACCTTGTCACGAGACGTCAGCCGGATGACCGACACAGCCGAGGCCGAAGCCAAGCAAATGCGCGACGAATTCGTCAGCACCGAGCATCTGTTGATGGGTTTGGCCCAGGCCGGCAGCGGCTCCCGGCCGTCTGCGGCGACCCGGATCTTGAACGAAGGCGGCATCACCCGCGACAGCATTCTCAAGGCCCTGGTCCAGGTCCGCGGGAGCCAGCGCGTCACTTCCGCTCAGCCGGAGGGCACCTACCAGGCGCTCGAGAAGTATGGGCGTGACCTGACCGAGGCTGCCAAGCAGGGCAAGCTGGACCCGGTGATCGGGCGCGACGAGGAGATCCGCCGGGTCATCCAGATCCTGTCCCGCCGGACAAAGAACAACCCGGTGCTGATTGGCGAACCCGGCGTGGGCAAGACCGCCATCGCCGAAGGCCTCGCCCAGCGCATCGTGCGGCGTGACGTGCCCGAAGGCTTGAAGGACAAGCGCATCATCTCGCTGGATATGGGCGCGCTGATCGCCGGCGCCAAGTACCGGGGTGAGTTTGAGGAGCGGCTCAAGGCGGTCCTCAAGGAAGTGACTTCGAGCAATGGCGGGATTATTCTCTTCATCGATGAACTGCATACCGTGGTCGGAGCGGGCAAGGCCGAGGGCGCGATGGACGCCGGAAACCTGCTCAAGCCGATGCTGGCGCGCGGCGAATTGCACTGCGTTGGCGCGACGACCCTTGACGAGTATCGCAAGCACATCGAAAAGGACGCCGCCCTGGAGCGACGTTTCCAGCCCATCATCGTCGAGGAACCCAGCGTCGACGACACGATCAGCATTCTGCGCGGCCTGAAAGAGCGCTACGAGATTCATCATGGCGTGCGGATCCAGGACGCGGCCGTGATCGCGGCCGCAACGCTGAGCGCGCGCTACATCAGCGATCGGCAGTTGCCCGACAAGGCCATCGACCTCATTGACGAAGCGGCCAGCCGGGTCAAGATGGAGATCGACAGCAAGCCAACGGCCCTGGACGAGATTGACCGGCGCGTGTTGCAGCTTGAGATTGAGCGCGAGGCCTTGAAAAAGGAAAGCGACGACGCATCGCGCGAGCGGCTGCAGCGGATCGAAGGCGAGATCGCCAGCGAGAAGGAAAAGGGCAACGCCATGCGCGCGCAGTGGGAGACCGAAAAGAAGGCCATCCAATCGGTGCGCGGCCTGCGCGAGCAGATCGAGGCGACCCAGGTCAAGATCGAACAGGCTGAGCGCAGCGCCGACCTGGCCGAAGCCGCCAAACTGCGTTACGGCACGCTCCTCGATTTGCAGAAGCGCCTGCAACTCGCGCAGGACGCCGAGGGACCCACCGGCGCGCGGCTGCTCAAGGAAGAAGTCGGGCCGGACGAAATCGCCGCCATCGTCAGCCGCTGGACGGGTGTGCCGGTGTCAAAAATGCTGGAAGGCGAAACCGCCAAGCTCCTGCGGATGGAAGAGCGCCTGCGCGAGCGGGTGATCGGCCAGGACGAGGCCCTGCGCGTGGTGTCGGGCGCGGTGCGCCGCGCGCGCGCCGGCATGCAGGATCCGAACCGTCCGATCGGCTCCTTCATCTTTCTGGGGCCAACGGGGATTGGCAAAACCGAGACCGCCAAGGCCCTGGCCGAGTTTCTCTTCGACGACGAGCAGGCGATGATCCGGATCGACATGAGCGAGTATCAGGAGAAGCACACGGTCTCGCGCTTGATCGGCGCGCCGCCGGGCTATGTGGGCTATGACGAGGGCGGCCAGCTCAGCGAGGCGGTCCGGCGCAAGCCTTACAGCGTTGTGCTCTTCGACGAAATCGAGAAGGCCCATCCGGAGGTCTTCAACGTCCTGCTCCAGGTGCTGGACGATGGCCGGCTGACCGACGGGCAGGGCCGCACGGTGAACTTCAAGAACACCGTCATCATCATGACCAGCAACCTGATTCGAGGTGTGCCGGAGGAGTTGGAGACCGGGCCGGGCTCGGACCGACGGGCCGCTTCAGCCCAGCGCGACTGGGTGCTGCGCGAACTGCAGAAGCATTTCCGGCCGGAGTTTCTCAACCGGATCGACGACATCGTCATGTTCCGCCGGCTGACCGACGAGGACCTGATCCGGATCGTCGATGTCCAGTTGTCCAAGCTCATGAAGCGGCTGTCCGAGCGCAAGCTCGCCCTGGTCGTCACGCCCGCGGCGCGGGCGTATCTTGCCCATGCCGGCTACGATCAGCAGTTCGGCGCGCGCCCGCTCAAGCGGGCCATCCAGAACGAGTTGCAGGATCCGCTGTCGATCAAGCTGCTCGAGGGTCGCTATCGAGAAGGCGACACGGTCACCGCGGATGTCGGCGAGGATGGCATCGAATTGAAATGAAGCGGGGGTAGCCGAAGGCATTGCCTTCGGCTACCCCCGCTGTTTCACGCGGGTACGCCGAGCTCCGCCGCGCAGGCTTCGATCTCCGCCCAGGTGGCGTCGGGCAGGGGCACCCCCGCCTTGAGCCGGGCCTCGCGCGAGCGCCATTCCGGATCGCCCGGAAGCAGGACTTCCGAAACGCCCTGGGCAGGCTGGGAGCTGCCGACCTTGGCGCAAAAGGCTTCAACCCGCTCGAGATACTGATCGCGGGGGGTGAAGTCCTCGATGTTGAAGGCCATGATGACGGTGCCGTTGCCCGCCAGAAAGCCTGAGGCAAAGCCGGGTAGACAGGAAGGACCGAGACCGGACAGACCGCCGCCCAGCAGTTCCGCCATGACGCTCAAGCCGGAACCTTTGTGCAGCCCAAACGCGACAAGCGAACCCCCGTCGTAAAACGCCTTGGGTTCAACACTCGGCGCGCCATTGACGTCGACGATGTTCCCGGGCGGGACCTGCGCGCCTTTGGCCAGCGCGACCCGAACCTTGCCCTCCGCCACGCCGGCCGTGGCGAAATCGACCAGCACCGGGCGTTTGCCGTTGAGGCGCGGGACGGCAAAGGTCACGGGGTTGGTGCCAAACACGCGGGCCCGCCCGCCAAACGGCGCAACGGCCGGACCGGCATTGCAGGTCGCAAACGCCAGCATTCCGGCGTCGGCGATCATTGCGGCGTATTCGCCCAGCCGGCCGACATGGTTGCAGTGGTCGATGGCGACGGCGGCGACACCGGTGTCGGCGGCAAGGGCGATGGCCGTGCGGGTGGCCAGGCGCGCGGCCGGCTGGCCCCAGCCCCAGTGGCCGTCGACCCGGCGCATGGCCAGGCCGGGCCGGCGGGGCGTATCGACGGTGGCCCTTGCGCCAGCCAGGACTTTGCCGTCCTTGGCCATCCGGGCATATTGGGGCAGACGCATCACCCCATGCGAGTCGTGGCCGCAGAGGTTGCCCTCGACCAGCGACTCAGCCACATCGTTGGCGAATTCAGGCGGCGTGCCCACCGCGCCGATGACGGCGCGCGAGATGGCCAGCAAACGATCCGATGA
>JAGOCU010000193.1:2549-5035 GCA_017998555.1 Thermoflexales bacterium | reverse complement strand
GGCGAAGGCGTTGGTCGAGCACTATGCGGCGGCGGGTGCGCTCGAGTACTGGCAGATCTGGATGGAGACGCTCGAAATGCCGTTTTTCCACCAGCGCAGCGGCAGCGGCCGGCTGGAGCGGGTCAAACCCGACCGAAAGGGCAACTACTTTTCCGGCTTTGGCGAAAGCCTGACGTTCCCCGCCCGCTGGTTCGAAGAACAGCCCAGCCTGTGGGTGATGATGCGCCATTGGGCGATCATCGACGACGACTAACTCCCGCGGCTGATTTGAGAAGCACATGCCCCGGGCTTGGCCGGGGGCATGTGTTTCCGAAGCACCGACGTGCAGATTGGCACTCTCTCCGAGAGATTGCCAATTGGGCCTTGACAGGGCCGAAGCAGCCGTGTTATAGTCATCGAGTTGGCACTCTGCGCTCGGAGTGCTAACTGCCTTGGCAGTTGGTGCGACGAGTGCTGATAATTGCGCTGTAAAGCACTACATAACGGAGGATATCGCTCATGGCAAAGAAGGTCGATGAGATCAAGAAGATCAGCCTAAGGCCTCTCGGGGACCGGGTCGTAATTGAGCCGGTTGACGATGAGGAAAGCACGTTCGCTGGCGGCAAGCTGGTATTGCCCGAAACGGCCAAGGAAAAGCCCCAGAAGGGTCTGGTCCTGGCGGTTGGCGCCGGCAAGAAGAACGACGACGGTAAAGTGGCCGCGATGGATGTCGAGCTCGGCATGCACGTGCTGTATGCCAAGTACGCCGGCACCGAAATCAAGATTGATGGGCGCAAGCTCCTGATCATGAAAGAAGCCGACATTCTGGCGATTGTGGAGTAAGAGGAAACCATGGCAAAACAGATTCTTTTCACCGAAGAAGCTCGCGCGAAGCTCAAGCGTGGCGTCGATATCCTGGCTCAGGCTGTCTCCACCACCCTCGGGCCGAAGGGGCGCAACGTCGCCCTGGACAAGAAGTACGGCGCTCCGACCGTCACCCATGACGGCGTGACCGTGGCGAAAGAGATCGAGCTCGCCGATCCGTACGAGAATATGGGCGCCCAGCTCCTGAAGGAAGCCGCGACCAAGACCAATGACATCGCGGGCGACGGCACGACCACCGCCACGGTTCTGGCCCAGATCATCGTCCACGAGGGTCTCAAGAACGTCGCCGCTGGCGCCAACCCGATGCTCATCAAGTACGGCATCGAGCAGGGCGTCGACGCGATCGTCGCATACCTCAAGACCGTCTCCCTGAAGGTCGAGAAGCACGATCAGATTGCCCAGGTCGCCACCATCAGCGCGCAAGACAAGGAAATCGGCGATTTGATCGCCGTCGTGATGGACAAGGTCGGCAAGGACGGCGTTATTACCGTCGAAGAGAGCAAGTCGCTGAACTTCGAGACCGAGTATGTCGAAGGCATGGAGTTTGATCGCGGCTACATCTCGCCGTATTTCATCACCGCGCCCGAGTCCATGGAAGCCGAGATCAAGGATCCGTACATCCTGATCTATGACAAGAAGATCAGCGCCGCCCAGGACATCATTCCGCTGCTCGAGAAGCTCGTCCAGCGCGGCAAGCGCGATCTGGTCATCATCTGCGAAGATGTTGATGGTGAGGCCCTGGCCACCCTCGTGCTCAACAAGCTGCGCGGCATGCTGAACGTGCTGGCGATCAAGGCCCCCGGCTTTGGCGACCGGCGCAAGGCCATGCTCCAGGACATTTCGGTCCTGACCGGCGGCACGCTCATCACCGAAGAGATGGGTCGCAAGCTCGAGGGCGTCACCATCGACGACCTCGGCAAGGCCGGGCGTGTTGTTTCGAACAAGGATGACACCACCATCATTGATGGCGCCGGTGACGACAAGTCGATCAAGGCCCGCGTCGACGAGATTCGCGTCGAAATCGACAAGAGCACCAGCGACTACGACAAGGAGAAGCTCAACGAGCGCCTGGCCAAGCTGGCCGGCGGCGTGGCCATCATCCGCGTCGGCGCCGCAACCGAGACCGAGCTCAAGGAAAAGAAGCACCGGGTCGAGGATGCGCTCAGCGCGACACGCGCGGCGGTTGAGGAGGGCATCGTGGCCGGCGGCGGCGTCGCGCTGCTGCACGCCATCAAGTCACTGGCCAACCTTCACCTCGAGCATCCCGATCAGCAGGTGGGCGTCAACATCCTGCGCCGGGCCCTCGAAGAGCCGATGCGCCGTATCGCCGGCAACGCCGGTCAGGACGGCAGCGTCATCGTCGAGAAAGTCCGCCAGATGAGCAAGGAAAAGAAGTACTTCGGCTATGACGTCATCAGCGGCGAGTATGTCGACATGATCAAGGCCGGCATCATCGACCCGGTCAAGGTCACCCGCGGCGCGCTGCAGAATGCCGCCTCGATTGCGAGCATGATCCTCACCACCGAGGCGCTCATCACCGATATCCCGGAGAAGAAGGAAGCCCCGATGCCCCCGCAGGGCGGCGGCATGGGCGGCGACTTCTAGATTCATCCTGAAAACGA
>JAGOCU010000193.1:0-2449 GCA_017998555.1 Thermoflexales bacterium | reverse complement strand
GCGACGATCTGTATTGTCCTGTTCGGCGCCTCGCTCGGGGCCCAGGCCTTGATGCCATTCGCCGCGCCGATCGTGGCCCTCCTGCCAATTGCCGCGGTCGCCATCGTGCTCCCGGTGATGGGTCCGCGCAGTTCAAATGCGCTGGCCGTCGGCGCGATGCTCACCATCGTCGCGCTCCGAATCATGTATGAGGCCGCCAATCTGGCGAGCGGGCCGCTGATTGGGAATGTGGCGGCGGTGATGGCGACGGTCATGCTCAGCGGCATCACCCTGAACATGCTGACCAGCTTCCGGTCCTGGACGCAGAGCGCCCTCGACCGCGCCGGCGCCGCCGCGGAAGATCTGCGCCGGAGCAAGGAGGAACTCGAGATTCGGGTGCAGGCTCGGACGCGCGAGCTGGCGGAGGAACTCGAGCACAGCCGGGAAATAACGGATCGTCTTCATCTTCTCGAATCGGTGGCCTTGAACGTGCGGGACGCGATCCTGATCCTGGAGGCGCAGCCGAACACGGGTCCGGGCCGAAACATTCTCTTTGTCAACGCCGCCTTCACCCGGTTGACAGGCTATGCGGTAGCCGACGCGGTGGGGAAAAACCTGCGATTACTCCGCAGCCCGAGCACCTCAGCCGCCGAGCTCGAGCGCGTGCGGCATGCCATGGATACGGGTGTTGCCGTCAGCGTCGAGGTGCGCAACCAGCGGCGCGATGGCACCGAGTTTTGGGCCGACCAGAGTGTTGTTCCGGTCTACGGAACGGACGGCGGCCTTTTGCACTGGGTGGTCGTCATGCGTGACGTCACCCACGAACGGGCCATGCGCGAGTCGCTCTCCAACCGGAATCAGTTTCTTGAGGCCCTCCACGAGGCAGCGCTCGGCCTGATGAATCGTCATGATCGGCGTGATGTGCTCGGCCGGATCCTCGAGCGGGCGTGCCACGTCGTGGGAACAGAACACGGGCTCATCGATCTCGTCACCCCTGGCGACGATGAGCATCTCGAGACCGTCGTCGCCACGGGCATCTTTTCCGGACTTGCCCATATTTCGACGCGGCGCGGGGAGGGCGGCCTTGGGCGCGTTATCGAGACCGGCCAACGCGTGGTCATCGATGACTATCGCACCTGGAGCGGCCGACTGACGGATCCGTCGCTGGACATCCTGACGTGCGGGGCCGGCGTTCCGCTCATCGCGAGCGGCGTCGTGGTTGGCGCGCTGGGTGTGGCGTTTACTGAGCAGGACCGGGTGATTGGGCCGGATGTGCTTGAGTTGCTCGAGCGCTTTGGCGCGCTGGCGGCCGTGGCCGTCGACAATGCTCGATTGATTGAAGATGCCCGCATGGAGCGCGATCTGGCGAGGCAGATCACGCACTCGATGGGCCAGGGCCTGGCCGTCATTGGCTCCGACGGCACGCTCGCGTATGTCAACCCCACACTCGGACAGTGGCTCGGCGCGGTGAATGTCGAATCACTCATTGGAACCAGGGCTGAGAGCCTGTTTGTTGATGCCGGTGGCGACGCGCATGGCATGCCGGCGCCCGTTCTGGACCGTGGCGAGCGAATGACCTTTGAGCGGCGGATGCGCCGCGCTGACGGTGAGGAGTGGGTGGCGATGGTGTCATTGACGCCTCGCATGCGGGCAAACGCCCCGGATGGCATGGTTGCCGTATTCACGGACCTCACAGCCATCAAGCAGACGGCGACGGCGCTCGAGCTGGCGCGTGATCGGGCCCAGGATGCGTCACGTCTCAAGTCCGAGTTTCTGGCGATGATGAGCCATGAGATTCGGACACCCCTGAACGCGATTCTGGGCATGAACGAGTTGTTGCTGGACACGCCCCTGGACGCCAAGCAGCGCGAGCTGGCCCAGATTGCGTTCGACAGCAGCCAGGCGCTCATGTCGGTGATCAATGATGTGCTCGATTTCTCCCGCATCGAGGCGGGCAAACTCGAACTCGGCCGGGAGCCCCTGAACATCAGCGATACCGTTTCAAAGGCTGCCGACATGCTCCGCCGAAAGGCCGAGGAGAAGGCGCTCTTCCTCGATGTGAGGCTGGATCGACATTTGCCCGTCATGGTCATTGGCGATGCCGGGCGGCTGCGACAGGTGCTGGTCAACCTGATCGGCAATTCGCTCAAGTTCACCCAGGTTGGCGGCGTGGTCGTCACCGCCGATGTCGCAGAATGGCGGCCCGCCAGTATCGTTGTGCGGTTCAAGGTGCAGGACACCGGGATCGGGCTGTCGGAAGCCATCCGGGTCAGGCTGTTCGAGCCCTTCACCCAGGGGAGTAGTTTCATGACCCGGCGGCATGGGGGGACGGGCCTCGGACTTGCTATTTGCCGGCGCATTGTCGAATTGATGAACGGTGAAATCACCGCCGACGGCGCGCCCGGGGATGGCGCGACCTTTTCGTTCACGGCGGTCTTTGATGTGCCGGCCAGCGAGCAAAAGTGAGGCT
>JAGOCU010000192.1 GCA_017998555.1 Thermoflexales bacterium | reverse complement strand
CTCCGCCACAGATACCAGCTCGCCACGCTGCGATAGGGCGCCCAGCCATTCGAAAGGGCGATGGCGTGCATGCGCTCGGGCGCGGGCTCCTTGCGCAGGCCATACACCTTCTGGAAGCCCTTGCGGATGCCCAGGTCGCCGACCGGCAGAACGTCCAGGCGGGCAAGCGAGAACAGCATGAACATGTGCGCGCTCCACACGCCCAGCCCGTGCACGGCCGTAATTGCGGTTGTCACTTCGACATCGCTCAGGCGCGACATGTGGTCGAGGCGCAGGCGGCCATCGGCAACACGAACGCACAGATCCTTGATGTAGGCAACCTTGGGTCGCGAGAACCCCGTGCCGCGCAGCGTCTCGTCGGGCGTGTCGATGATCTGCTGGGGGGTCGGGAAGCGCCGACCTGGATAGAGGGCTAGAAAGCGCCCGAAGATCGTGGCCGCCGCCTTGCCCGAGAGCTGCTGGTTGGCGATGGCCGAAATCAGGTTGCGCAAGTAGCGCCGGTCAGGGCGCAACCCACACGGGCCCGACCGCCGGATCACCTCGGCCAGGCGCGCATCGCGGGTAGCGAGATGTTCGGCGGCGGCGGCGAGCGTGGCGGCGTGGCTCACACGTGGAAGTCAGTTGTCTATCCGCAGATTACGCAGATTTCAGCGATCATGGACATGCATGGCGCGCACAACCAAGAAGGAATCGGCGGTAATCTGCGTAATCTGCGGATAGATCAAGCGTCTCACAAGCGATAACAGGGTCCGCGTCGGCTAGAGCACCAGGCTCCAGGGATTCTCGAGCAGGCGCTTGACCTCGTTGACGAAGTCGGCGCCCGCGGCCCCATCGGTGACCCGGTGGTCGCCCGAGAGCGTGATGCGCATGATGCTGCGGATGACGATCTGCCCATCCCGGACCACCGCCTCGGGCTTGGCCGCCGCGACCGCCAGGATCCCGGCGTCGGGTCCATTGATGATGGCGATGAAGTTCTCCACCCCATACATCCCCATGTTGCTGATGCTGAAGGTCTGCCCGCCCGCATCGCCCGGCAGCATCTTGCCGCTCTTGGCCCGGCTGGCCAGCCCGGTCATCTCGACCGAGATCTGCCGGATGGACTTCTGATCCGCATCCCGCACCGTGACCGTAATCAGCCCACTGTCGAGCGAGACAGCGCTGCCCACGTGGATGCCGGTATGGGTCTCAATGGCGTCGCCCACAAAGGAAGCGTTCATGCCGGGGTGCTTTTTGAGCGCCAGCGCCACCGCTCGCACGACGAGGTCGTTGACCGAGACCTTAACCCCTTCGGCCTTGAGCGACTCGTTGACTTGCGCGCGCAGAGCCAGCGCGGCATCCATCTCGACCGCAACGGTGATATAGAAGTGCGGGGCGTTGGCCTTGCTCTGCTGAGTGCGGGTGGCGATGATCTGGCGCATCCGGCTGAGCGGCTTGCGGGTGTCGCCGGCGGCTGGCGCCGCTGAAACGGCAGCCACGATCTGGGCGGCCGCAGCCACCACTGGCGCGGCAACTGCACCCACGGGCGCCTTGGCCGGTGCCGCTTCCACATCGGCCTTCATCACCCGGCCCTCGGGACCGGTTCCGACGACCTGGCGCAGGTCGACGCCCTTTTCCGCCGCGACCGCCTTGGCGGCCGGCGAGGCGATGATACGGCCGGAAGCGGTCGCCGCTGGCGCGGGGGTCGCCGCTGGCGCAGCAACCGGTGCCGGGGCGGCAGCGACGGCAGCCGCGGGGGCGGGCTTGGCGCTGGCCAGATACGCGTCAACATCGCCCTTGGTGATCTGTCCATCGCGGCCACTCCCGGCGATGCGGGCCAGATCGACCCCCATCTCCTCAGCCATGCGGCGCGCGACAGGAGTGGCGTTTGCGGCTCCGGCACCTGGCGCGGCAACAACGGGCGCAGGCACAGGGCTGGCAACCGGGGCTGCCGCTGGCTTGGGCCCTTCGACAGGCTCAGGGCCCTTCGCCGGCGCAGCGACGGCCTCGCCGGCGGCGGCGATGATGCCGATGGTCGCCCCAACCGGGACCTTCCCGCCGGCTGGCACAACGATCTTGGCCAATACACCCGAGGCAAAGGCCTCGATCTGGATGGTCGTCTTGTCCGTCTCGATCTCGGCGATCGGATCGCCCTTCAGCACCGGATCGCCCTCGTTTTTCAACCAGTTGGCGATCGTGCCCTCGGTCATGTCGAACCCCATCTGGGGCATCGTGATATTCGTGGCCATCGGTGTAAAGAAGCGCGCCGCGCAGACGGCTCGCTCAGGCTAGTACTGCTTCTGGAGCATCGCCCGGCAGGCGGCGACGACATCCTCGGCGAACGGCAGGGTCGCCCGCTCGAGGTTTTTGGCGTACGGCATCGGCACTTCCAGGGCCGCCACCCGCGCAATCGGGGCGTCCAGATCGTTGAAGCCCATCTCGGTCAGCGAGGCCGCAATCTCGGCCCCCAGCCCGCCCGATCGCCAGCCCTCTTCGGCGATGATCGCGCGGTTGGTCTTCTTGATCGAGGCGAGCGCCAGCGACAGATCGATGGGCCGGAGCGAGCGCAGGTCGATGACCTCGAGCTCGACACCCTCAGCGGCCAGCGTGGTTGCGGCCTTCAGGCACTCGAGCACCATGCGTCCCCACGACACGACCGTGATGTGTTTGCCGACTCGTTTGGTCTCGGCGACACCGATCGGGATGACATACTCCTGGTCGGGCACTTCGCCCTTCATGCCATACAGGGCGAGATGCTCCAGAAAAACGACCGGGTCATCGTCGCGAATGGCGGCCTTGAGCAGGCCCTTGGCGTCATAGGGCGTGGCCGGCGTGACAACCTTGATCCCAGGCAGCCCGGCGAACCACGCGTCGAAGTTTTGCGAGTGGGTCGACGCGGTGCGGCCAAAACCATTGGGCGTGCGGATCACGAGCGGCACCTTGATCTGTCCATTGAACATGTGGTGCTGCTTGGCGGCGTGGTTGACGATCTGGTCCCAGGCCACCAGGGTGAAGTTCACGGTCATGATCTCGCACACCGGCCGCATCCCGCCCATGGCGGCGCCGATGCCGATCCCGACAATGGCTTCTTCGGCAATCGGCGTGTCGCGAATGCGCCCGGGAAACTCCTTGGATAGACCCTGGGTCACGCCATAGGCGCCGCCGTTGTTGTAGTGAACGATGTCTTCGCCCCATACGACGACGTTGGGATCGCGCTGCATCTCTTCACGAAGGGCGCGCTTGAGCGCTTCACGATAAGTGATTTCTGCCATGTCGGTAACCTAATTGTTGGCGGCCGCGCCAGACAGCGTCGGCGGCTTGATGAGCGAGCCGCCAATCTGCATGTTCGCGACGGGCGTGGCGTAAACGTGATCGTAGAGCGTGTCGAGCGCCGGCTCAGGACTGGCGTCCGCGAAATCGGTCGCCCGCTGCACGACGGCCTCGGCCTCCGCATTGATGCGTTCAAAGTCCGCCTGGCCGTAGCCCTTGTTGACCAGAACCTCGCTGGCGAAGCGCAGAATCGGATCCTGCTTTTTCCAACTGGTGATCTCGGTCTTGTTGCGCTGCACATCCGGATCGGCCATCGAGTGACCGCGGTGGCGATAGGTGACTGCCTCGACCAGCGACGGGCCTTCGCCGTTGCGCGCGCGTTCGGCTACCCGGCATATGACTTCGCGCACCGCCATGACATCGTTGCCGTCCACCTGCTCCGCGTTCATCCGATACCCCGAGGCCTTCTGAATGATGTCGGTGACGGAGCTGTGCACTTCGAGGGGGGTGCCCATGGCGAAGCGATTGTTTTCGACCATGAAGATCACGGGCAGCTTCCAAAGCTGCGCCCAGTTCAGGGTGGCGTGGAAGTAGCCGATATTCGTCGATCCATCACCCATGACGCACAGCACGACCCGATTGGTCTTGTGATACTGGGCGGCGACGGCTAGACCAGCCGCCAGAGGCAAGTGCGCGCCGACGATGGCATAGCCGCCCCAGAAGTGGTTCTTGACGTTGGCCAGGTGCATCGAGCCGCCCCGCCCGCCGGTGGTGCCGGTGGCGCGCCCAAACAGCTCGGACATGACTTCCTCGGGCGTCGAGCCGCGCAGCAGCGCGTAGCCATGGTCGCGGTAATGGGTGACCACATCATCATCGGGATTGAGACCCGACAGCGCGCCGACGGCAATTGCCTCTTGACCGTTGTAGAGGTGCAAAAAACCGCCGATTTTGGCCTGGCCATACATCTCGGCGCACTTGTCCTCCAATTGGCGGATCAGCACCATCTGACGGTATAGGGCAAGCAGATCTTCCTTTTCCATCTGTATTCTGACACTCCTGATCGATCTAGACCGAATCGCCCGGACCCTGGCGTGCGCGGTACGCGCGTGAAACAGCCCCGTCCATTCATCCTGAATCGGCGCTGCAACTCAACTGACTTCACCCGATCCGCGTCAGGGCGGAAGGAGCATGTGATTTTAACCGATGCGGCGCATGCCCTGGCGCACATCTTGGCCGGCCGTGAGAAATGCCGCGAGCCAACCCCAATGAACCCGGCGAGATGGCTTCTAGACGAGCGCCGCCAGCGGGGCCGCGACAACCGCGCTAAACGAATTCCGATACGCCAACAAGCGCAAGCCATTGAGGCACACCAGGACCGTGCTGCCTTCGTGGCCGACGACACCCAGAGGCAATTGGAGCTGAAAGACGAGGGCGGAAACCAACAGGACCAGGATGACCGACATGGCAAAGGCCAGGTTCTGAAACACGACCCGGCGGGCATGGCGGGCCATGCTGATGGCGTACGGGATCTTGGACAAGTCGTTGGCCATCAGCACCACATCGGCGCTTTCAAGCGCGACGTCCGAGCCGGCTGCGCCCATGGCAAAACCAATGCTCGACGTCGCCAGCGCCGGCGCATCGTTGACGCCATCGCCGACCATCGCCACCTTGCCGAACTTCAGATTCTCTTTGACGATCCGGACCTTGTCCTCCGGCAGGAGATCGGCGTAGACTTCGTCAACACCTGCCTGGGCGCCAATCGCGCGGGCAACCCGAACACTATCGCCGGTGATCAT
>JAGOCU010000191.1:3249-5049 GCA_017998555.1 Thermoflexales bacterium | reverse complement strand
CGTCCAACGAAGCGATCTCATTTACCGACGCGGGTTTCGGGGTCATGACGTCCCGGGCGCGCTTGTCTGCCGCAAGGTGAAGTGGGGCGGCGACGGCGGTGTCGGGGCGCAGCGACAGCCCTCCGCGGCGGAGCAGGTCCCCGTCGGTGATGATCCCGACTAAACGCGCGTCCTCCATCACCAGAACCGACTTGACCGCGCGCTCCCGGAGCAGGCTCAGCACCTCGCCCAAGGGCGCCTCCGGACCGACCGTCGCCAGCGCGTGGGTCATGACCTCGCGAATCGCCACCCGTTTGGGGATCTCGAACATGTACTTGGGCACGTCGACCCGCTGGGTGACGTAGATGCTGCGGTGGCCGGAGAACACGTAACTCACGACAGTCCCGATCAACATATAGGCCAGCCCGCCCGCCCCAAACAGCTCGATCCCGATCAGGCCCGAGGCGAGGGGAGTGTTCGACGCCCCGGCAAAGACGGCGACAAAGCCGACGGCCGCCAGCAGCGTCGGCGGCACGCCAAGGATGGGCGCCAGGGCGTAACCCAGCGCCGCGCCCATGATGAACAGCGGGGTGATCTCACCGGCACGGAAGCCCGCGCCGACGGTCAGACTGGTGAAGATGAGCTTGGCCAGAAAAGCGAGGGTCGAGATTCCGGCGCCCGCCCATACCGCGGCCAGGAGAGGCTCGCTCAGACCGAGGAATTCCTGCGTGCCGATGAGGGCTGCGAGGACGATGATCAGCGCGCCGCCGAGGGCCGGCTTGAGCCAGGCGCGCGGGCCGGCGATCCGCCCCAGCAGCTTGCTGACGGCCTGGGTGAGCTCGATGAAGGCCAGGCTGCACAGGCCAAAGGCGGCGCCGGCCAGCCCGACTTTGAGCGCGACGACCGGATCGAAGGCGAATACCGGGAGTTGCGGATAGCGCCCGAACGGCACCCCAAGCAGGCGCACGATCTCGTAGGCGACCAGCGATGAGACCAGGCAGGGCACGATGCCTTCATACCGGATGCGCCCAACGCTCTGGACTTCCATGCCAAAAACGGCGCCGGCCACCGGCGCGCCGATCACCGAGCCAAACCCGCCGCTCAGGCCGGCCATCAACAACACCCGGCGCTCCTCGCGCGACAGGCGCAGCGTTCGAGCCAGCCAGTCGGCCAGTGCCCCGCCCATCTGAACGGCCGTGCCAACGCTGGCCACCGAGCCGCCAAAGACCAGGGTGACGACCGGCGCCATGAATCCCAGCGGCGCCATTCGGAGCGGCACGTCACGGCGATTCAAATGGACTTCCTCAATCAACAGGTTGTTCCCGCGCGCGGTCGCGGCGCCGAAGGTCGCGTAGAGCAGATGAATCGCGATCCCCGCAAACGGGAGCATCCACAGCGTCCACGGGTTCTGGGCGTGGATGTCTGACGCCCACCGCAGGGTGACCAGAAAGAGCGCCGACGCCGGGCCGGCCAGTCCGCCGGCGAGCGCCCCCAGCAGGACCCAACGCCCAAAGGCGCCGATGATGGCGAGATACTGGCGCGGCGCGCGGCGGAGCAGGGCGGCGATACGAATCGATGCGGGCATTGGAGATGTATTGTCCATGTGGCGCATCCGTGATCTAGACAATTGCCTCCCCCCTATAATCACTTTGCAACGATCACCAAGTAAATGCCGGAATCGCCCTGCCCGGCGCAGCCGGGCAGGGCGATTCCGGCATCAGAGTCAATTGCATAGACATGAAAATACCCTTCGGCGGACGCGTCCTCGTGCTCGGCTGTGGCTCGGTCTCCCAGTGCCTGCAACCCCTGTTGCTGCGCCAC
>JAGOCU010000191.1:0-3149 GCA_017998555.1 Thermoflexales bacterium | reverse complement strand
TGCGCCACCTCGACATGGATCTCACCAAGATCACCGTCATGGACTTCGAGGATATGCGCCATACCATCCCGGATTCGATTGCCGCGGGCGTGAATTACGCCCAGGACTACGTCACCCCGCGCAACATGGCCATGTTGCTGCAGAAATACGTCGGTGCGGGCGATTTGCTGATCGACGTGGCCTGGAACATCGACACCGGGGACATCATGCAATGGTGCCATGACCACAATGTGATGTATATCAACACATCCGTTGAGCTGTGGGACCCCTACACCGAGAGTGGGGTGCGCTCACCCACCGATCGAACGCTGTATGTCCGCCACCTCAATCTGCGCAAGCAAGTCGCCGCATGGAAGACGCCCGGACCGACTGCGCTGGTCGAGCATGGCGCCAACCCGGGCCTGGTCAGCCACTGGGTCAAGCTCGCCCTCGAGGACGTGGCCAAAGCCATTCTGCGCAACCGCACGTCCCGCGAGCGTGAAGACTTGTTGGAGCAATATCTTGCTGACGCCGACTACCCGCGGCTGGCGATGCTCACCGGGACGAAGGTCATCCATGTTTCGGAGCGGGATACCCAGATCAGCAATCGTCCCAAGGAGGTCGACGAATTCGTCAATACCTGGTCGGTGGCCGGCTTTCACGAGGAAGGCATCGCCCCGGCTGAGCTGGGGTGGGGGACCCACGAGCGCCGCCTGCCCGTCGGCGCGCAGGTCCATCGCTATGGTCCGTGCAATCAGATCTGCCTGAGCCAGATGGGAATGAACACCTACGTCCGCTCGTGGGTGCCGACGTATGGCGAGATCGTGGGCATGGTCATTCGGCATGGCGAGTCCTTCACCATGGGCGATTTCCTGACCGTGTGGCAGGATGACATCCCGGTCTATCGACCCACCGTCCACTACGCGTATCAGCCCGCCGACGCGGCCGTGGCGTCGCTTCAGGAGCTGCGCGCGCGCAACTACCAGGTCCAGTCGCGCATGCGGATCATGAACGACGACATCATCAGCGGCCGGGACGAGCTCGGCGTTCTGCTGATGGGGCATGACATGACCTCGTGGTGGGTCGGTTCGCAGCTCGATATCCGCGAGGCGCGCAGCCTCGTCCCGCATCAAAGCGCCACGACCTTGCAGGTCGCCGCTTCAATCCTCGGCGCGCTGGCCTGGATGATCCGCAATCCGGAACAAGGCTTTGTCGTGCCCGACCAGCTTCCCCATCGCGAGGTGTTGAAGGTCGCCCAGCAGTATCTTGGGCCGACCCCGTCGATTCAGAGCGATTGGACGCCGCTCAAGAATCGGCATGATCCGTTTGAGGACTGGGGTCGACGGCGTCCATCGCCCGAAGACATGTGGCAGTTTGACTCATTCCGGGTTTAGCCCAAGAACATTCGGCGAGATCGCACTCCCCGCGCGAAGCGCGGGAAGTGTGATCTCGCCCTCGTTCCTTGGATCGCTTCTATAATCGTTCGTTCATGTCTGTCTTGGAGTCGCCCGATGGCGACGAGGATCCCGGCGCGCGGCCAACGCCCGCGCGAGACTTGCCGCCCGTTCCACGGCGGCAGCCCCAGCGCCCTCTCGCGCGCCGGCCGGCGGGTCAGCCCGAGCGCACCCTGCGCGCCGCCCCGAGCGCCGTCGCCGCGCCGCGCCGTTCGGCCGGCCGGGCGATGCTGGGGGTCCTCGGCTTTCTACTCTTTCTGTGCGTTCTGGCGGCGATGATCGCCGGCTCAGGCTATGCCGGAAGCCAGGCCGGCGAGCAGGAACGCAATGCGAGGGCCACCACGACCGTCCAGGCCTATACCATGGACCGCTTCCAAAAATGCCTGGATTTCATGAACACCGGGAATTTCGCGCGGGCTCAGGCCGAGTGCGAGACTGTCCAACGCTTTCAGCCGAATCTATTCGGACTGCAAGGGATGCTGGCCACCATCGTCGTCGCCCAGACCCCGACGGCCCTCCCGCCCGTTCCGACGCCAACACCGGTGCTGACCGATAAAGGCGAGCTCTTCCGGCTGCTCAAGTCCGCCTGGGACAAGAAAGACTGGGACACCGTTATCCTGCTCGGAGATCAACTTCGCGCGTTGGACGCAACCTATGAAAGCGCCAGCGTCGCTGAGTGGCGCTACAAGGCGCTGACGAGCCGGGGCGTGACGCGCCTGCGCGCGGGCAACATCGAAGCCGGAATTTTCGACCTGGACATCGCCGAGAAGATCCAGAAACTGGATGCAAACACCACCGCTGAGCGGAACTACGCTGAGCTCTATCAGCGCGCGGTCAGCACGTTTGGCGCCGATTGGGAGACCGCCATCAAGCGCTTGACCCAGCTTTATCAGGTCTCGCCTGGATATCGAGATGTGGCTTCGAAGCTCTTTCAAGCGTACGTTGGGGCGGGTGATGCCTACGCGGGTCTCTTGGACTGGTGTCCGGCGGAAAAGCGATATGTGTCAGCCCAGGGCCTCGTGCCAACGGCGCCAGGCCTTGAACAAAAGCGCCTGGGCGCCGCCCAACAATGTTTGACGGCGACGCCGGTGCCGATCACCGGCACAGCGACGATCACGGGGACAGGCGCGGGTGGCGGCGCGCTGGGCGGCGGACGTCTGGTGTACGCCGGCTTCGACCCGGCCGCAAATGGCTACGCGCTGTTTATCTCGGATGGCGGCGCATCGAGCGCGATCGGTGTGGGCGCGGGACAGCCCAACTACCGCAATGCCGGGGTCGTCGTCTTGAGCGGCGGTGGCGCCGTGCGAACCACGGCCGGGGCGAGTCTATTGGCCCTGACGGCGCAATACGCCTCCCTATCACCGGATGGAAAGCGGGTGGCCTATAGCTCGGGCGGCGCGCTGTATGTGGCCGGGGTGGGGGGCGCGCCAGCGCCGGCCAGTCTGGGGCCCGGCGTGTGGCCGGCCTGGGGTCCGGGCGGTCAAATCGTCTTTCAGGCCTGTCTGCCCGCCGGTTGCGGGCTGTGGCTGGTCAACCCCGACAAGCCCGACGAAAAGCTCCGTCTGAGCGAGGGCGCGGGCGATATCAATCCAACCTGGTCGCCGAACGGGGTCGAAATCACCTATGTCAACAACGGAGATGTCTACGTCGTGACCACTGCCCGCCAATTCCGCAAGCTGACCAGCGGCCTGGGCGCGGTCTCGCCGACGTTCTCGC
>JAGOCU010000190.1 GCA_017998555.1 Thermoflexales bacterium | reverse complement strand
CCCCTATCCCCCAGCCCCCAGCCCCAAAACGACTAGAATGCCCACGCCATGAGCGTGACATTTGCTGACATCCATGCCGCCCGGGTGCGCCTGCACGACGTTTTGACCGCCACCCCGATCCTGCCCGACGAACTGCTGTCACGTCAGCTCGGGGCGCGCGCCTTCGTCAAAGCCGAATGCACCCAGCGCAGCGGCTCGTTCAAAGTGCGCGGGGCCTACAACAAGATCAGTTGCCTGTCGCCCGAGGAACGCGCCCGCGGGGTGATCGCCCACTCGGCCGGCAACCACGCCCAGGGGGTCGCGCTGGCCGCTCAGATCTTTGGGATCGGGGCTACGATCGTCATGCCCGAGCGCGCGCCGCTCACCAAGGTCGTGGCCACCCGCCGTTTTGGGGCGGAGGTCGTCCTGCACGGCGCCACCTTCGACGATGCCGGCGTGCGCGCCCGCGAAATCCAGCAGGAGCGCGATCTGATCTACGTCCACGCCTTCAACGATGAACACGTCATCGCCGGCCAGGGCACCATCGGGATCGAGATCGTCGATGCGCTGCGCCAGCCCGATGTCATCGTCGTCCCGATCGGCGGCGGTGGGTTGATCAGCGGGATCGCCATCGCCGTGCGCGAATTGCTGCCGAAAGTCCGCATCATCGGCGTGCAGGCGGCCGGCTGCTCGGCCGTCAAACCTTCGCTGGCCGCCGGCGAACCGGTCGCCATCTCCGCCGCGCGCACCATCGCGGACGGCATCGCCGTCAAACGCCCGGGCGACATCACCCTGCCGATCATCCAGCGCCTGGTCGACGATGTGGTCGAGGTCGAAGAGGATGAGATCGCCCGGGCCATCTCGCATTGCGTGCAGAACCTGCGCCTGGTGGTCGAAGGCGCCGGCGCGGCCGGGCTCGCCGCGCTGCTGGCCGGCAAGGTCAACGTCAAGCCAAACGAGATCGTTGTCGCGCCGTTGTGCGGCGGCAACATCGATGTCAACCTGCTCTCGCGTGTGCTCGAGCAGGTGATGGTCAAACAGGGCCGTTATCAACTCCTCAAGACCACCGTCAACGACGCGCCGGGCAACCTGGGCCCGCTGATCGCGCACGTGGCCGAGGCCGGGGCCAATGTCATCGAGGTCTTCCACCGCCGCGCGTTCTGGCTCGCGCCGCTGAGCAAGGTCGGGATCGAACTGTTGCTGGAAGTGCGGGATGAGGACCATGGCCAGGCCGTGATCGCCCATCTCGCCCGGGTCGGCTACAACGTCGATCGCGAGGGCCCTGGCCAGTGGCCGGTGTGACCCCCATCTTGAACGCAGTGCTGTCGCGGCTCAAATCGCCGGTCGCCTTGATCGGGCTGGTGGCCTTTGTCGACGCCCTCGGCTTCGCCATCACCCTGCCCGTCTTTCCGCTCTACGCCAAGGATGAGCTGGCCGCGACCGCGGCCCAGATCACCGGTGTGCAGGCCGCCTACTTCGCCATGTCGTTCATCGTCGGGCCCATCCTGGGCCGGCTGAGTGATCGATATGGCCGGCGGCCCATCCTGATCATCTCCCAATTGGGCTCGCTCCTGAGTTACGTGGTCATCGCCTTTGCCCCGAGCATCTGGGTCGTCTACCTCGCCCGCATGCTGGACGGCATCACCGCCGGCAACTTCTCGACCGCCCAGGCCTATATCAGCGATATCACCGAGCCGCGCGAGCGGGCCAAACGCCTGGGCACGACCGCCCTGGCCTTCTCGCTCGGCCTGTCGATCGGCCCGGCCCTGGGCGGCTTTGTCGCCGGGCGATTTGGCCCGCGGGCGGCCTATCTGGTCGGCGCGACGATCGGTCTGGCCACCATCGTGCTGACGACCTTCCTGCTCAAGGAATCGCTCAATCCGGAGAAGCGCGCCCTGGCCCAGGCCGCCCGAGCCAAGACGGGTGGCGGCTTCTTCAGCCTGATCCGGGTGCCGGCGGTCGCCATCCTGCTCGTCGTCGCCTTCTTCGCCCAGTTCTCGTTCTTCAGCTTCCAGACCGTCTACGTGCTGTGGGCGCAGAAGGTCGTCTTCCCAGCCGAATCGAGCGCCCATGTCTCGGAGATCGTCAGCTACGTGCTCGCCTTCGTTGGCTTATGCGGGATCGTTGTGCAGTTGCGCATGATCGGCCCGCTGGTGAAACGCTTTGGCGAGAAATCGATGCTGGTCGCCGGCCTCGCGTCGCGCACGGCCTTTTTTGGCCTGCTGGTCGCCTTCCCGGTGGCCCTCATGCTGCCGGCGGCCGCCCCCCTGCTCGCCTTCGGCACCGGGATGACCCTGCCAAACCTGGCCGCCCTGCAGACCTACGCCGCGCCGGCCGACCGCCGCGGCCAAATTCTGGGGACCAATCAGTCAGCGGCCTCGCTGGGCAGCGTGCTCGGCCCGCTCGTCGGCGGGCAGCTCTTTGAGCAGGTCGCGCCCGGCGCGCCGATCGCCCTGGCCATGCTCCTGAGCGGCGTCGCCCTGGCCGTGGCGCTGCTGATCACCCGGCTGCATATCGAGCGTCCGACCGCTCCGGCCCCCGCGCGCTAAGAAGACTACAATTCCCAGCATGCCCAACACAGACGCGATCAACGTCACCGAGTGCCAGACCCCGGCGGACCGGCTCGCCTTTATCCACTTTCAGTGGGAGATCTACAAAGGCGACCCGTATTGGGTGCCGCCGCTGATCAGCGAGCGGGTGGCGTTCTGGGACAAGCGCAAGAATCCCTTCTTTGAGCACTCGGACGCAGCGATGTTCATCGCCCGGCGCGGCGGCGTGATTGTGGGCACGATCGCCGCGATCGAAAACCGCCGGCACAACGAGTTCCACAACGAGAAGATCGGCTTCTACGGCGGCTTTGAGTGCGTCGACGATCCCACCGTCGCGGCCGCGTTGTTCGACACCGCCAAGGCCTGGTGCGCGGCCCGCGGGCTGACCAAATTGCGCGGGCCGGCCACCCTCAGCCTGAACGAAGAGTGCGGGCTGCTGGTGGATGGCTTTGACGGCGAGCCGGTGGTCCTCATGCCCTACAACCCGCGCTACTACCAACAACTGGTGGAAGGCTGTGGCTTTGTCAAGGCGATGGACCTGTGGGCCTATTGGAACCCGCTCAGCGCGGCCAAAGAGGGCACTTCGGGCCGTTTCGCGCGGGTGGTCGAGATGGCCCGCAAGCGCGGGAAGTTCACGATCCGGGCCGCGAATCTGAAGAACCTGCAGCACGAGATCGACGTGCTCAAGCTGGTCTATGCCGGCGAGCAGGGCGCGTGGAAGGACAACTGGGGCCATGTGCCGATGACCGATCATGAGGTCAATCACACCGTCGCTGGCCTGAAGCAGTTCGCCGATTCGGACTTGATCCTGGTGGCCGAGTCCGACGGCAAACCGATCGCGGTCTCGGTCACCCTGCCCAACGTCAACCGCCCGCTGCGGATGGCCTACCCCAATCCAAAGACGCCCGAAATCCTGACCCTGCTCAAGTTCCTGTGGTATCGCCGCAAGAACGTCAACGCCGTGCGCTTTGTGCTGCTGGGCGTGCTGGCCTCGCACCGAATGAGCGGCATCGACGCCATTCTGATCGCCGAGACCATCAAGGTCATCGAGAAGCGCGGTTACATCGGGGGTGAATTCGGCTGGATTCTGGAAACGAACGAATCCATGAATCGCATCGCCGCATATGGCGGCGGGCACGTCTACCGAACCTATCGCATGTACGACCTTGCGATCTAGCCCGGGCAGCGCGGTCGCAAGTTTCGCTGCGCCTATGCGTCGACTCCCTGTTTTCCTGCTGGACGGCCTCCTGGTCAACCTGAGCTTCGTGCTCAGCTACCTGTTGCGCTACCAGGTCGAGTTGATCGCCCCGGTGGGTTACCCGGCGGGGTTTGACGACTACATTCCCGTCATCATTCTGTTCAACCTCGCCTACCTGATCATGTTCCGGGTCGATGGCGTGTATCGCCGGCGTTCGTGGTTCGAGCAGATGGCGTCGGTCAGCAACGCCACGGCCAAGGTCGTGGTGGTTGTGTGGGCGGTGATCTTTGCCACCCGCCCCCTGGTGTATTCGCGCCTGATGATCGGCCAGGCCGCCATCCTTGCCGTGGCGCTGATGGGCCTGACACGTTGGATTGTGGGGCTCATCGAGGCCCGCCTGCGCCGGCGCGGCATTGGAAGCTCAAACGTCCTCATCGTCGGCGCCGGGGAAATGGGCCGCTCGGTGATGCGAACCATCGTCGCCCGGCCCGAGCTGGGCTACCGCTGCATCGGCTTCGTCGACGATGACCCCGTTACGGGCACGACCGACATCGGGCGCTTTACGGCCCTGGGGCCGGTGTCGAACATCGCCACGATCCTGCGCGAGCAACAGGTTGACGAGGTCGTCATCACCCTGCCCTGGTCGTCCCAGCCGACGATCCTGGACCTGGTCCGGCTGTGCCACGCCCGTCGGGTGCGCGCCCGGGTCGCGCCGTCGCTGCTGCAGATCAACCTGTCGCAGATCGACGTCAACGACTTCGGCGGAATTCCGCTGATCAGCGCCAAGGACGCCAGTCCGTCGACCTGGCAACTCCTGGTCAAACGCGCCTTCGACATCGTCTTTGCCAGCGCCGCGCTGTTGATCTCAGCGCCCATCGTGCTGCTCTTCATGCTCCTCATCCGGCTGGAGTCGCCGGGGTCGCCCGTGTATTCGCATGTGCGGGTGGGCAAGAACGGGCGGCCCTTCCGGCTCTACAAGCTGCGCTCGATGCGCATCGGCGCCGACGAGGAGAAGGAAAAGCTGCTCAAGACCAACGAGGTCGACGGGCCGCTGTTCAAGATGAAGGCCGACCCGCGCCGGACCCGGGTGGGCACCTTCATTCGTCGTTACAGCATTGATGAGTCGCTGCAGTTTTGGAATGTGCTGAAGGGCGATATGAGCGTGGTTGGCCCGCGGCCGCATCTGCCCAGCGAGATTGAAAACTACAAAGACTGGCAGCGCGAACGCCAGCAAGTGATGCCAGGCATCACCGGCTTGTCGCAGATCAGCGGGCGCAGCGAGCTGAGCTTTGACGAGACCTGCCTGCTCGACGTGTACTACGTCGAGAACTGGTCGCTGGGTCTGGACGTGAAGATCGCC
>JAGOCU010000189.1:1336-5113 GCA_017998555.1 Thermoflexales bacterium | reverse complement strand
GAGCAATTCGGCAGACCCAACGAGGGCGCTGGTGTAGATCGCATCTCCATTCATCCCCAGCCAGATCGGATACAAGGTCTTCAGCCAGTTGAATAGGCCGCTGTCCTGGGCAATGCAGCGGGTCAGGGTCTGATACAAGTGGTGGTGGGTATTCACCAGGCCAGGCAGGACGATGTGGCCGGCGAGGTTGATTCGACGGACGGGCGCGCCCGGGCCGTGTAGGATAATTGCGGCCTCAGCCTCGGTGGACTCCCCCACCCATACGATGATGTTGTCACGCACAAGAACAGCGGCGGAACGAATGACGGGATCCGGTCGATCCAGCGAACCCGTCATGGGAGCCAGCGTGTCGATGTTCGACAGCAGCGTAACGGTGCGCTCGTTCGCGTTTGACATGAGTCACATTATGATCTAGTACGGCTCGTAGCATCAGCATTCCATTCTTCGAGGAAACACCATGAATCTGCCCCGCGTTGCCCTTTACCTTCAGGACCGACACAGCCTTCAGGACGGCATCAAATACGCCCAGTACGCCGAGGCCAAGGGTTTCGAGGCCGTCTGGCAGGCCGAGAGCCGCCTTGTCCGCGACGCGATCGTGCCGATGGCGGCCTTCGCCGCGACCACAAAGAAGATCAAGGTCGGCTCCGGCGTGATCAACAACTGGACCCGCAACATCGGGCTGTTGGCCGCGACATTTCTCACCCTGGATGACCTGGCGCCAAATCGCATCATCTGTGGCATCGGCGCGTGGTGGGATCCGCTCGCCAAGAACGTCGGGATCGAGCGCCGCCGGCCCCTTCTGGCCATGCGCGAAACGATCGAAGTCATGCGCCGGCTGCTCCGGATGGAAAATGTGACCTTCCAGGGCGAGTTCCACAAGGTCACCGGGATCGAGCTCGATGTCGTCCATGGCCGGCGCGAACCGCGAAATGTGCCCATCTTCATCGGCGCAACCGGCGATAACATGATGGAGATGACCGGCGAAATCGCCGATGGCGTCGTGCTGAACTATTGCGTGCCGCCCGAGTACAACGATCGGGCGATGGAGCTGCTTGACAAGGGCGCGCGCAAAGCCGGCCGAACGGTGTATGACCTGGACCGCCCGCAGTTGGTCGTGTGCTCCGTGAATGAGGACCGGCAGAAGGCGATCAACGACGCCAAGTGGCTGCTGACCCAGTATGTCGCCCAGCAACCGCATATCGCCAAGGCCAGCGGCGTGGCGGACGATATTATCCAGAAAGTGCAATCCATCCTGGGTTGGCCAGCCACGAAGGAGCAAATTGCCGAGGCCATGCAGTTCATCCCGGATGATTTTGTGCTGAAGATCAGCGCGACCGGCACGCCGGCCGAGGCGCGGGCGAAGGTTCAGCAGTATGTCGATCGCGGCTGCACCTGCCCCATCCTGTATCCGATGGGCGACCCCTATATCATGATGGACACCTTTGGAATCAACTAGACGACCATGACACTCCCAATTGCTCAGATTCAATCTCGCGTCAGCGCGCAACGCGCCGACATCATCCAGTTCCTGCGCGACATCTGCGCCATCCCCTCGATGGACTCGAAGATCGGTCCGGTCGGCGAGCGCGTCCAGGCCGAGATGCGCAAGCTCAAGTTTGATGAGGTCCGCTTCGACAAGATGGGCAACACCATCGGCCGGATCGGGAACGGGCCGAAGATCATCGTCTTCGACTCGCACATCGACACGGTCGGGGTTGGCGACCCGTCGGCCTGGGCATGGGATCCATTCAAGGGCAAGGTCGAGGATGGCATCTTCTACGCCCGCGGCGCCTGCGATGAGAAGAACAGCACACCCGGGATGATCTACGGCATGGCCCTGGCGCGCGATCTCGGATTGCTGGAGGGCTGGACGGCCTACTACTTTGGCAACATGGAGGAGTGGTGCGATGGCATCGCCCCGAACACCTTTGTTGAAGTCGACCCCAAGATCCGCCCAGATTTCGTGGTGATCGGCGAGCCCACAAAGATGCTGGTGTACCGGGGCCACAAGGGACGGGTGGAGATCAAGGTCGTGTCCAAGGGCCGCAGCGCCCACGCCGCGAGCAACCATCTGGGCGACAACGCCATCTACAAGCTGCTCCCCCTGCTCGCCGGCATCCGCGATCTCGAGCCGAAGCTTGGCGACCATCCCTTCCTGGGCCACGGCAAGATCACCGTCAGCGACATGCACGTGAAGACGCCCAGCATCAACGCAGTCCCGGACGAGGCGACGGTTTTCATCGACCGTCGTCTGACTTTCGGCGAGGACAAGAACGCCGCGATTGAGCAGATCCGCTCGCTCATCCCACCCGAACACCGCGACGCCATCACCGTTGAGGAGATGTTCTATGACGAACCGTCCTATACCGGCTTCGTCTATCCGGTCGACAAGTACTTCCCCGCCTGGGCCTATGAGGAATCGCACCCCCTGGTTCAGGCCGGTATCAAATCCCGGGCGATGATCGGCCTGCCCGATGCGCCGGCCGGCAAGTGGAACTTCAGCACCAACGGGATCTATTGGGCTGGCAAGGCCAAGATTCCGTCCATTGGATTTGGCCCCGGCGACGAGGAAACCGCGCACACGGTAAACGATTCGGTATCGCTTGACGATGTGGTCAAGTCGACCGAGTTCTACGCCGTCCTGACCGGCGTGCTGAGCGACAAGGCTTCCTAACGGGGTTTTCCTCGGGAACAGGCATCCCCGGCGAAGCCGGGGATGCCTGTTCCCGAGAGATATTTGCGGAAAGTAGTCAGTCGAAATCTACGACACGAAAGAAGGAGAATCACAATGCAAACCAATCTACGCGGCCGCGACCTGATCGGCGACCTGGACTTCAGCAAGGAAGAAGTCGAGACGGTCCTTGACGTCGCCTGGGACCTCAAGCGCAAACGCGCGCTGGGCGAATCGCACGCGCTGCTGCGCGACAAGACCCTGGCGATGCTGTTCTTCTTTACCAGCACGCGCACGCGCGGCTCGTTTGAAGCGGGCATGGCCCAGTTGGGCGGCCACGCCGCCTTCATCGACTCCGAGACCACCCAGATCTCGCACGGCGACACGGCCAAGGAAATCGGGCAGATCTTCGGACGCTATTTCGACGGGATTGCCATTCGCCAATGCGACTGGAAGTTCGGCAACACCTATTTGAACGAGGTCGCCAAGGCCAGCCGGGCGCCCGTGCTGAACATGCAGTGCGATGTCTATCACCCCTTCCAGTGTCTGGCCGACCTGATGACGATCATCGAGAAGAAGGGCCGCAACCTGCGGCGCAAGAAGATGGTCGTGTCGTGGGCGTATGCGGCCTCGTACAGCAAGCCGATTTCAGTGCCCCAGTCGCTGATCCTGCAAATGACGCGCTTCGATTGTGATGTTGTGCTCGCCCACCCGCCCGAGTTCAAGCTCATGCCGGAGATCGTGGAAGCAGCCCGGGAGAATGCGCGGCGGAATCATGTCGGGTTTGAGATCACCGATGACATGGATGCGGCGTTCAAGGACGCCGACATTGTGTATCCCAAGTCGTGGGGCCCCCTGGTCACCGACACGAGCAAGGAAGGCGGCAAAGCCTTGATCGAGAAATACCGCTCGTGGATTACCGATCAGCGCCGCATGAATCTGGCCAAGGACGACTGCATCTATATGCATTGTCTGCCCGCCGATCGCAACCTCGAGGTCACCGACGAAGTCATTGACGGACCAAACTCGGTGGTCTATGACGAAGCCGAGAACCGCCTGCACGCCCAGAAGGCCGTCATGGCCTTGACGATGTCCTAGAAGTCATC
>JAGOCU010000189.1:0-1236 GCA_017998555.1 Thermoflexales bacterium | reverse complement strand
GAGCCACGACGCTCCGCAATAGCCGACCCGTGGCTCCCGGACACGCTGAAGCGGGCATCGCGCAGGCATGGACCGCCTGCGCAATGCCCAACCTTGGAGGAGATGCCCATGAGCCCATTGGCTGTGATTGCCGTTGGCGGAAACGCCCTAATCCACGACGAGCGGCACAAGACGGTGCAGGACCAGTATCTGGCGGCCATTGAGGGCATGCGCCATGTCGGCGAATTGATTCAGGCGGGTTGGGACGTTGTCATCACCCATGGCAATGGCCCCCAGGTCGGCTATATCCTGCGCCGATCCGAGTTATCCCGCCACGAGTTGCATGAGGTGCCGCTCGATTCGTGCGGCGCGGATACTCAGGGCGCGATCGGTTATATGTTCCAGAAAGCGCTCGGAAATGAACTGCGGCGCCGCGGGATTGCGCGCCAGGCCGTGACCGTCGTCACGCAGGTGCTGGTCGACCTCAACGATCCAGCCTTCAAAAAGCCGAGCAAACCCATTGGGTCCTTCATGAATGAGGCGGACGCGCGGGTCAAGATGGCGACCGACGCCTGGACGATGGTCGAAGACGCCGGCCGCGGCTGGCGGCGAGTCGTTGCCTCGCCCAGGCCTGTTCGGATCATCGAGCGCGACGCCATTCAAGCCCTGATCGATGAGGGATTCGTCGTGATCGCGGTGGGCGGCGGCGGAATCCCCGTCATGGAGAATGCCCAGGGTGATTTGGTGGGCGTGGAGGCCGTCATTGACAAGGACTTTGGGGGCGCGTTGATTTCGAGCAGCCTGCCGACTGATGTCTTTCTGATTGCCACGGCGGTCGAAAAAGTGGCGATCAACTTCAACAAGCCGAACCAGCAATGGCTGGACGCGATCACCGTGGCCGAAGCAAAGCAATACCTTGGCGAGGGGCACTTCGCGCCGGGCAGCATGAAGCCCAAGATCGAAGCGGCCGTTGATTTTGTCGAACGCGCAGGCAAGCCGGCCATCATCACCAGCCTCGAGAGCCTCAGTCGCGCGGTGCGAGGCGAGACAGGCACACGGATCGTGCCATAGTCATTGCAGGCGCGGAATGGGCGGAGGCGACATCCCGGCTTCGCCGGGATGTCGCCTCCGCCAGAGCATGCGTTGAGGAGTCCATGTCCACAAAACCACTATTGATTACCAACGCCACCCTGGTTACCTGGGGCGACGACCCCCGCGTCCTTCCCGGCCACGCGCTCAGAGTCGTTGACGATCGAA
>JAGOCU010000188.1:3969-5126 GCA_017998555.1 Thermoflexales bacterium | reverse complement strand
TAACGTTGACACTCCAGTCAACCCCCGGAGCAGCGCTCCGGGGGTTGACCAGCATCGACGCCACGGACAGCTCTTTCCTGTCGCAGGGCGTGGGCGGCGAGCATCGGATGCGGGTGGCCCATTCGGGCGATGTCAAGATCTACGAAAACCTGAACACCGCCCCGCGCGCGTTTGTGGTCGATGCGGCCGGGGCGCCCACGACAGTGGTGATCGCCGAGGAAGGCGCCGAGCGCCTTCGAATCGCGCTTCCAGGCGGCGCTCCGGCGGGCCGACTGGTGTTGCGCGACGCGTGCTATCCCGGGTGGGTGGCGTGGATTGATGGGGCCACCGCCCCGATCTCGTGCTTCGAGGGTCTGTTCCGCGCCGTCGAGCTCGGGTCGGGCGCGCGTGAGGTGGTCTTTGCCTACGAGCCGGTCTCGGTTCGGATCGGGCTGATGGTGACGGGGTTGGGGCTGGTGTTGTGGGTGGCGGTGTGGATTGCCACGCGCCGGCGGCTCGGGCGAACACCCTAAAGGTGGGCCCGCATCGAACTGCGGCAGGGTGAAGCGAAAGAGGGCCCACCTTTAGGGTGTTCGCGTGGAAAACGTTTTCCCCGCCCGTCCTATACTGAAATCAGCTACTTCCCACCATGGATGATGCCGCATTCATTGCGCCAGGGCATCTCCTGAGATCCGGCCTCTGAAGACGCGCATCCGCTGTCATAGGAGGACTGATGAACGTGCCATCTGGCCTGTCCCATTTCGCCGCGCGTGTGGGCGTATGCGCAGCCTTGATGTTTGGACTGAGCGCAAGCCCGATGCGGGGTATTCGGGGCGACGTCGGGCCCGATCCTGGGCCGCTTCCACCCCTGTTGCCGATGGCCCCGGCCCCCGAGCTTGGCCCGAGCGGCGATGAAGACGGCCTCGTTCTCGTTCAGCCTGAGCGGCCGATTCCGGCGGTTGTGCTCGACTCCCCATTCCTTAAGGCCGACCGGGCCGCCCTGGATCGCATCGCCCGCGCCATGCGTGACTTCGATGCCGCCCGCAACGCCGGGCCCGAGGCGGTGATCGCTTTTGACGCCACTGCCGAGACCGACGTGCGGACTGTTATCGCAGGCGAGGTCGCCGAGGCGCGGAACGCGCTGGCGCCACTCTCCCATGACACCAGCGCAAGCGAGA
>JAGOCU010000188.1:0-3869 GCA_017998555.1 Thermoflexales bacterium | reverse complement strand
GCGCCGGGCCGGCCGGGGCCAATCGGGTTGGCATCGATGGACCTTGCGCGTATGGCACCCTCCAGGCGGCCGTCACGGCCGCGCCGAGCGGGGCCACCGTGCGGGTGTCGCAGGGCGCGTATGTCGAGAGCATTGACATCACGAACACCAAGACCATCACCATCGCGGGCGGCTACGACGCGACCTGCGCGAATCCTGTGGCAGATGCCAGCAGCAGCATCACCGCCACCGCCGGCAGCGCCATCGACGTCAATGCGAGCGGCGTGTCTCTGATGAACCTTCGGGTGTCCGGCGGGGTGGGCTTTGGCGCTGGACTCGATCTGTATGGCGCCAACGCCCGGGCGACCCTCTCCAACACGATCCTGAGCGGCAACAACGGCACCCAGGGCGGCGGGATCTATATCTCGTATGGGACTGCGGCGACCTTGACACACGGATCGACGATCCGGCTGAATACGGCAGCCCTGTATGGCGGGGGCGTGGCCGCGTATGGCCGGCTGAACGCCATCGACACCTACAGCGACATCAACGAGAATGACGCGAGCATCGACGGCGGCGGGATCTATGCCTCGACCGGCACGGTCTATTTGAACGGCTCCGATGTCATCGCCAACCGCGCCCTGGGCGCGACCGGCCGCGGCGGCGGGATCTACGCGGACAGCGCGGTGATCACGCTGACGTCAGGGGCCTATGTTGGCGCGAGCGATCCGTGCTGCAACCGCGCCCACGACGGGGCCGGGCTCTACGCCTACGCCAGCCGGATCACGACGCTTGGAGCCAACGTGGTGTTTATGAACAACCGCGCGACCGGCGACGGGGGCGGCCTCTATCTCGCCGGCGGCAGCACCCTGGATGCCGCCCACGACACACGGGTCGGCCAGCAGTCGTCGCCGACCTATGGGAACACCGCCACCCTGGGGGCGGGCCTTTTTATCAGCGGCAGCACGGCGACCTTCGCGGGCAGCGTGTTCGCCAATACCGCGAGCGACAACGGTGGCGGCTTGTATGCAAGCAACAGCACGATTGCCTTGCCGGACGCGGTGTTCGAGGGCAATACGGCCAAGAACAACGGTGGCGGCCTGTATGCCACAAGCGGCAGCGTGCTGACCTGCGACAGCGCATCCGTTGGCACCGCAACGACGGGCAACTCGGCTCTGGCCGGCAGCGGCGGCGGCGCGTATCTGAGCGGGGGCCAACTGACGGCCCACCGGTGCGAGTTCAACAACAACTTCGCGGCCATCAACGGCGGCGGGCTGGCGGCCGATGGCGCAACCGTCTCGATCGGCGGCGCTGTGGTCGTGGATACGACCATGCCCGCTGCGGCGACGGCGACGGTTTTCTTCAGCAACACGGTCGTCATCAGCCCGGCCTCATCCACGGAAGGATTGGGTGGCGCGATCTATGTCCGGGGGAGTTGGCTCTCCCTGAACCGGGTCATTCTGCATGGAAACAAGGCCACTCGGGGCGGGGCAATTCTGCAGGAGGGCAGCGGTGCTGTCGCCTGGATCAGCAACACCCTGATCTACAGCAATACGACCGGCGCCTCGTATGGCGCTGGGATTCGAAATGCCGAGGGCGCGCTGACCGTAACCCATTCGACGATCGCCAACAACGCGGGCGGCGGAGGATTGTCGACGTTTTCGGCCGTCGCGCAGAGCTACGTCTACAACAACATCGTCTACGGCAACAGTGATCCCAGCGGCGGCACGCCGATCCTCGCCGTGTGCAGCATTGACCAGAGCGGGAAATACGGGACAAATACGAATCCTCGATTTGTGTCGCCGGGCGCGGGCGAAGACTACACGCTTCAGCTTACGTCACCGGCCATCGATGCCTGCGCCGGCGCCGGCGTGTCAGTCGACCTCACCGGGCGGGCCCGGCCGTTCGGGCCGCGCTTTGACATGGGCGCCTATGAGATGGCGGTGACGCGGACTTTCGCGCCGATCGTGCTGCGATAGGACTGCAGACCGCAGTCGGCATGAGCCGTCTGCGGTCTGCAGTCCTCCGCTCCACATACAATCTCCCCATGCAGGCGGATGGCGCGCTGGCGCTGCGGTTTTTGGGCGGGTTTTCCATCGTGCCGCCGGCCGAGCGTCTGTCCTCCTCGGCGCGGCTGCAGGGGTTGCTGGCCTATCTCGTCATTCAACACCCCCGGCCCGCGCCGCGCCGGGCAATCGCCGCGGCCTTCTTCCCGGACGTGAGCGACGAGCAGGCCCGGACCTATGTGCGCAAGCTGCTGGCCCAATTGCGCGAGGCTGGTCCGACCCTGGCGGAGGCGCTCACCATCGACGAGCCCTCCCTCGCCTGGCGGGCGGGCCAGGCGCCGCAGTCCGACCTGGCTGAGTTTCTGGCGGCGACGCAGGCTGGCGATTTCGAGGCGGCCATCGCCGCCTACGGCGGCGACTTGCTTCCTCACTGCGCTGACGAGTGGCTCTTGTTCGAGCGCGAGCGTTTGCGTGAGCAGTATGCGGCCGCCCTTGAGCGGTTGATCGCCCGGCGCGAACGGGAGCGCAACTTCGGCGAGGCGCTGCGCCTGGCCCGCCGGCTGCTGGCGCTGGATCCGATCGCCGAGACCGCCCACCGCCTGGTCATGCGCTACTGCGCCCTGAGCGGCGACCGGGCGGGCGTCGCGCGCGCCTTTCGCGACTGCGAGCGCGCGCTGCGCGCTGAGTTGGACATCGCGCCGTCGGCCGCTACGGTGAGAGATAGAGACCGTTATGCGCTGGTGGACGTGTCGACCTGGGATGGTCTGCCGCCGCAGCGCGCGCCCCTGATCGGACGCGCTCGCGAGCTGGCCGAGCTGGACGCGCTGCTGCGCGGGGATGCGCGGCTGATCACCCTGACCGGGCTGGGCGGCGCGGGCAAGACCCGCCTGGCCCATGAGGCTGCCCGCCTGAAGATCGGGGTGATGCTGCACGGTGTGATCGGAATCTCGCTCGAAACAGCCGAGTCGCCGCAGGCGGTGGTATTTGCGATCGCGGACGCGCTGGGGATGCGATTGACCGACGCGGCCCCGCCGCTGGCCCAGGTTGTCGAGCACCTCAGGCCGCGCGAGTTGCTGCTGGTTCTGGACAACCTCGAGCACTTGCTCTCCGGGCATGCGGCCGCGCTCAGCCAGATCCTGGCCGCGATTTTGAGCGGCGCGCCGGGCGCGCGGATCCTGGCCACCTCGCGCGAGCCGTTGCGTTCGTCGTGGGAGCGGGTGCTTACGTTGGACGGACTGACCGAGTCTGATGGGGCAGCGCTGTTTGCGCGAACGGCGCAGCGGCTGGCCCCCGCGTTTCGAGCCGACGCGCATGGACCTGAGATTGCCCGCATTGTGTCTCTGGCCCGCGGGCTGCCTCTGGCGATCCAATTGGCCGCCTCGGCGGTGGATGCGCGCGGGCCGGGCGAGATTGCGGATGACCTGGCCGGAGGCATCGCGTCGCTCACCAGCGGTTTCGCCGATGCTGATGAGCGCCATCGCAGTCTGATGATGGCCTTCGACGAGTCGTGGCGGTTGTTGACCGACGACGAGCGGCGGGCCTTCTCCGCATGTTCGGTCTTTGTGGGCGGGTTTGAGCGGAGCGCTGCTCTCGAGATTGCTGGCGCGCGGTCCGAAATTCTGCGCGGCCTGGCCCGCAAGCTCCTGGTTGAGATCGACCACACGGGCGCGCGTTTCGACATGCACCCGCTGCTGCGCCAATTTGGCGCGGCGAAACTGGGTGACGTCCCTGGCGGCGCTGAAGCGCTGGCGCGCCGGCACAGCGCCTACTTCGCCACCTTTGCGGCCCGCCATTGCGCCAGGCTGCGCACACCCGAGCACGGCGCGGCCATGCGGGCGCTCGGCGCGGACCTCGATAACGTACTGGCCGGGTGGCGGTATGCGG
>JAGOCU010000187.1 GCA_017998555.1 Thermoflexales bacterium | reverse complement strand
GCAGGCGTCACCCGGCCGGCGTTCTTCATCCGGGCCGGCATGTCCGCCGAATCGTCGGCGAGGACGACAAAGGGCGGGGTGGCCGGATCAGCGACGGCCGCGATCAGCCTGGCTGTGCGCAGGGCAAGTTCCTCACCGGCCGCATGCGCCGCGCGCACCCGGAAGTTGACCGGGACAAAGGCCCCTGTCATCGTCAGTTTGCGTTTCGCCAGCTCAGCCTTGAGTTCATCGGGGTTGGTGGGCATAAAGCCCCAATCGCCCAGTTCGGTCCCGGTGTAACCGGCCTGGGTCAGCTCATCCAGCATGCGCGAAGAGGTCAACGAGCTTCCGCTCTTGTCTTCCCATTCGACATTTCCCCATGAGCAGGGGGCGTTTCCAACGCGTATCATGGTTCACCACCAGTTGTATTGTGTAGGGCGCGTCTGAAAATGGCGCGCAACCTAGATTGTAGGCCCGATTACATGCTCGTCACCCTCACCGGCTACATCGACCCCGAGGAAAAGACCCACTCGGATTACGCCTATATTCCGTTTGACATGCCGGCCGGAATCGTCCGCCTCGATATCCGCTACCGCGTCTCCCAGCCGCGCGACGCGGCCGACCTGCGCGGGCAGGGCAACACCATCGACATCGGCATCTTCGACCCGCGCGGCTACGAGTTTGGGACGGGCCGCGGCTTCCGGGGCTGGAGCGGCAGTGACCGCGAGCGCTTCTTCATCGCCGAGGACGGCGCCACGCCCGGTTATCTGGCCGGGCCCCTCCAGCCCGGCGAGTGGAACGTAATTCTCGGGCTATATCACCTCGCCGACGAAGGCTGTGACTTCACGCTCGAAATCGAACTGACCGAGGGCCGGACAAAGCTGCCTATGGCGGATCCGCCGGCCATGCCCGGGTTCCAACCCGCCTTGAACAGCACCCCCGGCTGGTATTGCGGCGATTTGCAGTGCCACACCCACCACAGCGATGCCAAAGGCTCGCTTGACACGCTGCTGATCACCGCCCGGACGCGCGGGCTGGATTTCCTGGCCGTCACCGACCACAACACGGTCAGCCACATCCATGAGTTCCCGGCCCAGGCGGGCCAACGGCCGCTGCTCATTCCCGCCACCGAGGTCACCACCTACGCCGGGCACATGAATGTGTGGGGGCTGCGGGCCTGGCAGGAGTTTCGCTGCAGCGCGGCCGATCGGGTCACCATGCGCGCCATCATCGACCTCGCCCACGCCCGGGGCAGCCTGTGCTCCGTCAATCACCCCAAAACCGACGGCCCGCCCTGGGAATACGGCGACCTGCCCTACGACTGCGTCGAGGCCTGGCAGGCGCCCTGGCCCTTCCGCAACGAGGAGTCGCTGGCCTTCTGGGACGCGCTGCTCATGGCCGGCCGGCGGGTCATCGCCGTGGGCGGCAGCGACTACCACCAGCCGCTGCTGCCCATGCAGGGCCGGCCGCACCTGCTCGGCCAGCCCACGACCTGGGTGTATGCCGATAGTCTGTCTGTGGAAGGCGTGCTGGCGGGCTTGCGCCGCGGGCGGGCCTGCGTCAGCGCGGATATCGCGGGCGCCCGGCTCGACATGCGGGTCTTCGACGGCGCGGACTGGCGCCAGATGGGCGACACCGTCACATCGCCTACCGGCGACGTGACGGTGTTTTGTCAGGTGACGGGTGGCGCAGGCGGCGCGCTGCGCCTGATCGCCGATGGCGCGGTTGTGGCAGAGGCGCCGGTGGAGGCCGATGACTGGACGCGCACATGGTCAGGTGTCGCCTCGCCCGTGCGCTACCTCCGGGCGGAGCTCATCCGACGCAACCCGGTGATCGGGGGCTGGATGATGCTGGCGCTGGGCAATCCTGTGTTCATCACGAATTGACACTGATTTGGACGGATTTCACGGAGCTGCTCGCGCTCATCTACTCGAGCCGTTCCGAGCAATCCGTCCAAATCAGGGTCATCCGTGATCAGTTAACACGGATTTCACGCGTGGGTGTATATTCTCCTCGTCTCGGCGCTTCTTGCGCCTCCCACCCGTTTGTTTCGTATAGGAGAAACCATGAAATCCAGTTACTCCAAGCCCTTGGGGCTCGCAGTCGCGGCGGCCTTTGTGCTGTCAGCCTGCGCCGGCGCCGCTGCGCCCGCCCCGACCGCGGCACCCGCCGCCACCGCCGCTCCGGCCAAGCCGACCGAAGCGCCCAAGCCCGCCGCTACCGCTGCACCTGCCGCCACCGCAGCGCCCGCTGCTACCGCTGCGCCAACGGTGGCGCCCAGTCCCACGGTGAAAGTTCTCCCGACCATCGCGCCGCCGCCCTCCGGCAAGACGAATGTCAACATCTACCTGGATGCCGACACGAACATCACCGACTGGTATTCCAACATCCTTATCCCCGCCTTCGAGAAGGAATACCCGCAGTACAAGGCCAACTTGATCAACGTCAAGGGCGTCGGCAACGGCACCGGCACCTTCGTTGATCGCCTGGTTGCCGCCAAGCAGACCGGCGCTGATGGGCAGGCAGAGATCGTCGAGTTCGACGTTCGCGGCCGCCCGGAGACCGTCAAGGACGGCCTGTGGCTCAAGCTCGATACCAGCAACGTCCCCAACGCCAAGGGCGTGCTGCCGGCCGCCGTCGTCAGCGAGTACAACATGCCGTATCGCGGCTCGCAGGTTCTTCTGGCCTACGACAGCGCCAAGATCAAGGACAGCGATGTGCCGCGCACCTTCCCGGCCCTGATCGAATGGGTCAAGAAGAACCCCGGCCAGTTCACCTACGGGCGCCCGGACAAGGGCGGCAGCGGCGGCAATTTCGTCATCCGCGCCATCCACGAGGTGACCGGCAAGGATCCCCAGAAGTTCTATGCCAGCGTCGACCCGGATCCTGCGCTGGTCAAGGATCTCGACAAGGCCTGGGATCTGCTCCGCTCGATCCACGAGTTCACCTATGACAAGGGCAGCTACCCCGCCGGCAACCAGCCCGCGCTGCTGCTCCTGGCCAACGGCTCGGTCAACATGGTCAGCGCCTGGAGCGACCAGGTTCTGATCAACATCGACAAGGGCGTCCTGCCGCCCACGATCCACATGGCCCAGTTCACCGACCTGCCCATGTCCGGTGGGTATGCCCAGTACGCCGTGCCTGCCGGGACCAAGAACAAGGAAGGCGCCCTGGCCTGGATCAACTGGATGCTCAAGCAGGACCGCCAGGTTGACGTGATCAAGTCGCTCGGCGGCTTCCCCGCCCTGAAGTGGGACCAGTTCCCCAAGGAACTCCAGACCCAGTTCAACAGCGTCGTCGCCGACACGATCCCGACCTGGCCGGGCGGCAAGTGGGACGCTGAGCGCAACAAGGGTTGGTACGAAAAGGTCGCCACCAACATCAAACAGTAAGTCGGTTTGTGACGTTGAATGGGCCATGCGCGCGTCTGCGCGCATGGCCCATTCAACGCCTCTGCGGAGGCCCCCATGCTCGCCCCCCGCCCCTCGCGCCAATGGACCACCTGGCTGTCCGGCTACGCGTTGATTGCGCCGCCGCTCGCCCTGCTGGCCCTCCTGATCTTCTTCCCCGCCGGCCAGGCCATTCTTCGGACCGTTATGCTCGACCAGGACGTGGGCCTCGCATCCGGCCTCACCCTCGAGCGCTACGCCAACTTCTTCAACGATCCGATCGCGCGCAGCAATCTGAGCTTCACCATCGGGGTGACCCTCATTACCGTCTTCTTCCAGTTCGTGGTGTGTTTCCCGCTCGCGCTGTATCTGCGCTTCTCAACCAGCCGGATCGCCGGCGCCGTCCAGGTGCTGGCTCTCTTTCCTCTTTTTGTCCCCGGTGTCATCCTCGCCTTTGCCCTTATCCGCTATCTCGGTCCGCGTGGCACCGTCGACACCTTTCTACGAGTCGTCCTGAACTACAACGACTTCGTCACCCCCTATCTCAGGCCCTCAGGGATCGTCTTTGCTCTGGTCTGGGATCACATCCCCTTCACAATTCTGGTGTTGACTGCCGGGTTGCGCCAGGTCGAAGATTCGGTCATTGAGGCGGCCCGCGATGTTGGCGCCACCTCGCTGCGGGCCTTCGTTCAGATCATCATGCCGCTCATGCAGCGCCCGTTGTTGATCGTCTTCTGCCTGAACATCATCGGGGTCTTCGGCGCGTTTACCATCCCGTATCTGCTTGGGCCGGCCGCCCCGCAGATGATGGGCGTCTACATGCAGCAGACCTTCTCCGAGTATCTCGATCGGAGCGGCGCTGAGACCCAGGCCGTCATTTCCTTTGTCCTGTGCGCGCTGGTCGGCGCGCTGTATGTTCGCACAGTGACCCGCCGCCGGGGAGAACGCGCATGAACCAACGCATGGTCAAGTCCGCCTTTCGCACGCTACGGCGCGAGTCATTTGGCGTCTTCGCCCTGATCGCGCTGATCCTGCTCATCATCGGCCCGCTCACGACGGTCGTGATGTGGGCGTTCGCCGAGCGCTGGCGCCAGCCCTCGCTTGTCCCAACCCAATGGGGCTTCTCGTACTGGACGGAAACACTCGGCCGGGCCGATGTCGTGTCGGCGCTGCCGGCAAGCGTCCTGCTGGCCACCATCGTCACAGTCCTGTCCGCCCTGATCTGCCTGCCGGCCGCCTACGCCTTCGCCCGCATCCAGTTCCCCGCCCGCCAGGGCTTGCTGCTGTCATTTCTGGCTGTCAATGCGTTCCCACGTTTCGGTCTGTACATCGCCATTGCCGTGGTCTTCTTCAGGCTCGGCCTGGTCGGCACCCTGCCGGGTGTCGTGCTGATCCAGCTTGTCAACACCCTGCTCACGATGATCTGGATTCCGACCAGCGCCTTCCAGGGCGTCGATCGGGCGCTCGAGGAAGCCGCCCTCGACGTGGGCGCGTCGCGCATTCGGGTCTTCTTCCAGATCACGCTGCCCCAGGTGGCCCCGGCCCTGGCCGCCGCGCTCCTGCTCACCTTTGTGGCCACCTTCTACGAGGCCCAGGGCGCCCTGCTCATCGGCCTGCCCAACATCCGAACCATGGCTGTGCTGATGTACTCGTATATCAACAATCAGATCGTCGTGCAATATGGCGCGGTCATTTCAATGATCCTCTGGATTCCCTCCCTGCTGCTGCTGAGCTTCGCCCAGAAATTCCTGCGCGGCAACACCGTGAGCGCGGG
>JAGOCU010000186.1 GCA_017998555.1 Thermoflexales bacterium | reverse complement strand
CCGTTTGCGGGCAAGACCTTTGTCATCACCGGCACGCTCAGCCAGCCGCGCGAGGAGATCGCCGCCTGGATCGAGGCGCGCGGAGGCAAGGTCGGCGACAGCGTGAGCAAGAAGACCAGCTTCCTGGTGGCCGGCGAATCCGCGGGCAGCAAATTGGCCAAGGCCCAGAGCCTGGGCGTGGTGGTCCTGAACGAGAGTGAATTGCGGGGGATGGGGTAGGGGCCAGCGGCCCTGGGTCTAGAATCGCGCCCATGCCTCAATCGTTGGGCCTGGTTATCGTTCACATCGTGTTCAGCACAAAAGAGCGCCACCCCTGGCTCGTTCCTGATGCGCGGCCGCGGCTCCACGCCTACCTTGCGACCATCGCCCGCAACTCGGGTTGCGAGTGCTATCGGGCTGGCGGGGTGGCCGATCACGTCCATCTCGCCATCCGCCTGTCGCGGACGATCACCATTGCCGACTTCGTGGAGATCGTCAAGACGACCTCATCGAAGTGGTTGAAAACGTTGTCGCCCGACCTCGCGTTGTTCTCCTGGCAACGCGGTTACGGGGCCTTCTCCGTCGAACCCGCCGATCTCGACGCGCTACTCACCTATATCGACGGACAGGAAGCGCACCATCGAACGCAGACGTTCCAGGACGAGTTCCGGGCATACCTTTCGAAGTACAAGATTGACTACGATGAGACCTACGTCTGGGATTGAGCCGCTACTTCAACTCCGCCGCATAACGCACACGATACAGCCCGTGCCGGGTGGCCAGCATTCGCCCCAGCAAGGCCGCCCCGTCCGCATCCCGGCCCTTGGCCAGCAACTCCTCCGCGGCAGCGATCTTTTGCTCGGTGTCATCGACGACATCGAGGGTCGCGTAGCGCTCGCCCAGCGCGTCAAGACCCTGCCGAAAACAGTAGGCGGCATCCGCCGCCGCGCCATCGGTCAGATAGGCCGAGCCCAACTGATGCCAGGCGATGCTGGCCGTCAGCCCGGCATGCGGGGGCGTTGCGCCATCCGGGGTCGCCTGGCTGAGAATCGTCACCGCGCCGGTTTTTTCGGCGCCCTTGTGCTGGACGATGACGCTGACCTGCCATTGCCCGTTACCGAGCGATTTGACGGTGATTGATGACGTTTTCATAATCGGTTCCGTGCCTGTTTGCGCCGCGCATCCGACGACGAGGAGCGCGGCCAAAAGCAGGGCCCAAGTCCCCTGGCGCTCTCGAATCATGGCGTTTTGCGTTGGAGCGAGCCGTTCTTGCCTGTGTAATAGGCCAGATCATACTTCTTGGCGACGGACTCGGCGGCCCGATCGTTTCGCTCGGCGAAGGTGAACTTGTCCGCATCCTGATTGAAGACCTTCTTGTAGTCCGCCTTCATGTCGTCATAGAGCTGCTGTTTGCCGGCGTCATCCAGTTTGTTGACCCGCGCATCGAACTCCTGGGTCCGCATCACCATAAACTGGCCGTCGCCGCTCTGGACCATCTTCATCGGATCGCGCCGGGAAACCAGGTTGGCGATATCGGCGCCGCTGAACGAAACGTTGGTGTGCCCACCCTCGGTTGCGTCGTAGGGATGGGTGTGCACGAGCCCGATGAGGGTCTCACCATCCTTGAGATCGCCGTAGTTTGGCGAGAACGAGCCGGAGTCACCGGCAGCGCCGCGGCGGAACTCGAGCGTGCCGTCGCTTTTCTGGACCAGCATCCCGCCCTGTTCCTGGGAGCGCCCTTTGGGAAACGAGTCCTTCCACGCGTCGGCCAGCCCGTCGTTGAGGACCTTGGGGACCTCCACCGTCTTCGGCGCGTCGGACAGTTTGACAAAACTGCCCCCGGTGTCCGGCCCGCTGTCAAATTGCGAACCCACGCCCGCGCCGATTGCCGCGCCAAAAAGACCGCCCAGCACGCCCCCGACAATCCCGCCCACAATGGCGCCCGTATTCGATCCGGACGGTTCGATCTGATCCTTGCTGACCCCCATGGAAGGGAGCTTGGCATCCGCGGCGTTGCCGCGCAGGACACGGGCGGCGTCGCCTTCGGCGGTCCGCACCAGGTCGCTGATACGGCGGCTGACCTGGCCGGCTTCAGACAGGGCGCTGGTCAGACGCTGCACGGCTGGCAGTACTGACGAATTCATTTCGGCGAAAAAGGCCGTTGCGCCGGGGCCGACCCAGTCTCCCTTTTCCAGGACCGCCATTTCGCGCCGGAGCGCCGCGACCATCTGGCCGCTGCCCTCGCTCTCGCGCAGCCAGAGGCTGGCGATCTTGGCCAGTTCATCGTAGTCGGCGCGGACTTTGTCTCCAGGCATCGTGCGGCAATCCTACGCGCGCGGCATGCGGACACGCAAGGGGTTTCATCCCGCGCCAGGGGGAATTCCTTCCCGATTGGCCGGGGAAACCGGGTCGCGTAAACTGGGCGGGACATGAATCTCCGTCTGCGCTATCTCATTCTCACCGCCGCGATCGGGCTGCTTGCCGCCGTCGTCGTGGGCGGCTCGCTCGTCTCGCTCATCCCGAACGTCCTGCTGGCCGGGGCCGCATTCAGCGCCGGGTATGTCGCCCTGCTGACCGTCACCCTGGTCATGGCCATCCAGGCCGGGCGCAAGGCGGCCGCGTTGTACGAAGACCCGCGCTATGGCGCGCTGGCTGGCATGTCGATCGGCCCGTGGGTGGGCGCGGGCGCGGTGCTCGCCCAGATCATCTTTGCGATCTTCTCGCGGTCCGCCTGGCAGGCCGACATCCGGGCCGGGTTGGTCGCGGTGTTCTGCGTGATCTATGTCGCAGTCGCCGTCATTGCCGCCCGCATCGCCGGGCGTCAGGCCGCGCTCCCGCCCGACGTCGAAGAGGAGGCCTGAGGGCCCCATGCCCGCCCGCAAGGAAACCGGCGACCGCGGGGAGGCCATCGCCGCCCGCCATCTCGAAGGCAAGGGCTATGTCATCCTGGCACGCCAGTGGCGGCACGGCCATGGCGAGCTCGATCTGATCGCCGAGCACGCCGGGGTGACCGTCTTTGTTGAGGTCCGCGCCCGGCACGGCGAGGCCTATGGCGCGCCGGAGGAGACCCTCGGCCCCGCAAAACGGGCGAAGCTTATGGCGACCGCCCAGGCCTGGCTGAGCGTCAACGATCGTTTGGACGCGCCCGCCCGCATCGATGTGATCGCCATCGATCTGAGTCCGCATGACGAAGTCAGGCGGATCAGCCACTACGAGAACGCATTCTAGGTTTTTGGGGATTAGCATTCTCCCGGCGAAGCCGGGAGAATGCTAATCCCCAAAACGTTCAGCCGCCTGGAAACATGACCGGCATCAATTGTGGGGCGTACTCGCGGACCATGGCGCTCGAGATGGCCCCGCCCGGGCCGGTCCTGGCAATCTCGCGCATGAGCATGCCGCTGCGGCGCAGGGTGCGCTCCTGGGTGACCGGGTCCATCGCATACAGGCCGAACTTCATCCGGAAGCCCTCGCCCCACTCGAAGTTGTCGACAAAGGACCAGTGGTAGTAGCCGCTGATGCGCCAGTTGAACTGGGTGACCCGCCACAACGTCTGCAGGTGCTGGAGCAGAAAGCCCGGGCGCTGGTCGTCGTCGGCGTCCGGGATGCCGTTCTCGGTGATGTAGATCGGCAGCCCGAAGTGGGCCAGCTTTCGAATGAGGGGCGTCATGCCGTCGGGGTGGATCTCGCCGTAGCCAAAGTCGCTCAACTCGGCCCCGGGCGTGAATTGGATCTTGCCATACAGCGTTTCCGGGCTGCGCGGGGCGAAGGACACCCGCTCGCGCGAGTAATAATTCAGTCCGATCCAGTCCAGCGTCCCGCGCAGCGCCCGCGCGCTCGTGCCCGCGCCGCGGCGGAGCAGCCAGTTCCAACGCCCTTTCGTCACGGCGTCGAGAATCCCCTGATTGAAGATGCTGCCATACACCCGGCTCATGGCGAAATCGAACGGGTTCGCCGCCCGCAGCGGCTGGAACAGCCGCATGTGATGGGCGATCCCGACCCGGGCCAGGGCCTGCTCCTCATGCAGCGCCCGGTAGGCGGCCCCGTGGGCGAGGAGCATGTTTCGCACAACGGCGACGGTCGAGTCAATCTCGCCGCTTCGCCCGGGCGGCATCCGGCCATACGCCAGATAGCCCATCAGGGCGTAGATGTTGGGCTCGTTGAGGGTGCACCACAGGTCGCACAGATCGCCCAGCGCGCGGACGACCTTGCGCACAAAGCGCTCGAAGCGCGGCACCACAACCTGCTCCTCGATCCAGCCGCCCCGCTCCTCGAGCCAGATCGGGTTGCTGAAGTGGTGCAGGGTGACCATCGGCTCGATCCCGCGCCGGCGCAGCCCGAGCAGGATGGCCCGATAGCGTTCGAGGGCGGCCTCGTCAAAGACACCGTCGCGCGGCTCGATCCGGCTCCATTCGATAGATAAACGGTGGGCGTTCAGGCCCATGTCGACCATTCGGTCGAAGTCGGCCTCGGCGTTGTTCCACCAGTCGCAGGCCAGCCCGCTCTTGTCGCCATTGGCGATCTTGCCCGGGAGCTGCTCCCAGGCCCACCACTGGTTGTTGCTGTTATTGCCTTCGACCTGGTGGGCGGCAGTGGCCGTCCCCCACTTGAAGCCCTTCGGGAAATACAGAATGCCTTCAGCCATGGTCTATGCCGCCAGTCCGTGCGTTTTGCGCAGCCGCCGGGCGGCCTCATAGGCCCGCCAGCGCAGGGGCGAGATCACCCGCGCCCAGGCCCCCACGTGCCGGAGCACCTGCCCGCCATAGCCGCGCTTGTGGCGGTAGACCCCCCACAGCCCGTCATGCCGCGCTTCGAAGCCGGCCTCGAGGGCCGCCTCGTCCTCGTCGGGAACCCCCCACAGATCATACGTCGCGCAGCCCCGCGCCTTGGCCCAGCGCATGGCCTCCCACTGCAGCAGATACGGGGCCATCAGCTCGCGCCGGGTGTTGCTGCTCGCGCCATACAGGTAGGTGGCCCGCGCCCCGCACGAAACTGCAAGCAGGGCGGCCAGGGTCTCGCCCTCGCTCTCGGCCAGAAGCAGGGCGGCATCGTCGCCCAGCAGGCGCAGGGCGTCGGCGTAGTAGGCGGGGGGGTGAATCGAGAAGCCATCCCGCTCGGCCGTGGCCCGCATCAGCCCGCCAAAGGCCGCCGCGTCCGCGCCGCCGCCCGGGCG
>JAGOCU010000185.1 GCA_017998555.1 Thermoflexales bacterium | reverse complement strand
ACCTGATTGGTTCGATAGCGGATCGAAACGACCGCGTGCAGGGCGGCGACGAGCATGGCGGCCGCGATCCCGCCCAGCAGGCCAATCCAGGGCGAGTGGGCGAGGACGGCGACCCGGAACGAGACGTAGGCCGAGGTCAGCATCATGCCTTCCAGGGCGATGTTGATGATGCCAGAGCGCTCGGAGAACACCCCCCCGAGCGCGGCAAAAACGATGGGTGTGGCAGCGCGCAGCGCGACTGCGATCAGGAAGATATAGTCGATCTGGCCGAGCGTGAGAAGGAGCTTGTCCATGGTTCAGCCCTGGGCTCCTTCCGGCGCGGGCTCGGGAGCGGGTTTGCGTCGCAGACGGATCCAGCCAAACAGGTCTCGCACGATGCCCGGCGCGGCAACGAAAACGATGATGAAGGCCTGCAGCACCGAAATGATGTAGTTGGACACCCCGGCACTGAACTGCATGTAGGTGGCGCCATTGACCAGCGCGCCAAAGAGAAGGGCCGCCAGCGCGATGCCGATGGGATTCCCTCCGCCCAGCAGCGCGACCGCGATGCTGTCAAAGCCATAGCCGGTGGTGAACTCCGTCGGCAGGAAACGATAGAGCGCCAGCACTTCGATGGCGCCGGCGAGACCGCACAGACCGCCGCTGATGGCCATCGCCACAAAGTAGGTCCGATTGACATTGATTCCGGCATAGCGGGCGGCTTCTCGATTTGCGCCGACAAGCCGGATCTGAAGGCCGAGCGGTGTCTTCTTCATCAGCACCCAAAAGCCCACGGCGCAGGCGATGGCGATGATGATCCCCCAATGCAGGCGCTCGGGCGAGTCCAGGAGGTTGGGCAGGACGGCGCTCGGCTCGATGTCCGGTGTGCGCGGGGCTGAGCCCTTGCCGCGCAACGGGCCATTCACCATGTAGTTGACGACCGAGTACGAGATGTAGTTCAGCATGATGGTCGTCACGACCTCGGGCGCGCCGCGGGTGGCCTTCAGCCAGCCGGCGATGCCCGCCCACAGCGCGCCGGCCAGCGCCCCTGCGAGCAGGGCCAATGGCAGGTGGATGAAGGCCGGGAGCCCCGTGATCATGAAGCCCGCCATCGTCGACGCCAGCGCGCCCATGTAAAGCTGGCCCTCTGCGCCGATGTTGAAGAGGCCGGCAGAAAAGCTGAGTGACACACCCAGCGCGAGCACCAGGAAGGGTGTCGCGGAAACGAGCGTTTCAAAGAAGGCGGTGGGGCGGGTGTCCGTGCCGGGCCGGGTAAAGGCGCCTTCGAACAGCGCCCGATACGCGTCCAACGGATTGGAGTTGGTCAGCGCCATCATCACCCCGGCGATGACCAGGGCGAGGACGACCGAACCGATGGGGGCCCAGGCGCTTCCCCAGATGCTGGCAATTGAGAATCGCTTCATAGTCAGGCCTTTCCCATCATCAACAAACCAATATCGGATCGGGTCGTCTGCGCGGCGTCGCGTTCGCCCACCACCTGTCCTTTGAACATGACCAGAATCCGGTCGCTGAGCGACATGATCTCGTCGAGTTCGGCCGACACCAGCAATACCGCGTTGCCCTTGTCGCGCGCTTCGACGATGCGGCGATGGATGAATTCGATGGAACCCACGTCCACCCCGCGGGTGGGCTGCGCCGCGATCAATAGCTTCATGGGGCGCGAGAACTCGCGCGCGACCACCGCCTTTTGTTGATTGCCGCCCGACAGGCTGCTCATCGTCGTCTGTTCGCTCGGGGTCCGGATGTCGAACTCCGTTACCAGCTTTCGGGCGTTTTCGTCGATTGCGTTCTGGTCGAGCAGCATCCCATGGGTGAAGGGCGGCCGGTCAAAGGATGAGAGCACGAGATTGGTGCTGAGCGGGTAATCCTTGACCATTCCAAACTTGTGGCGATCTTCAGGGATATGCGAGGCGCCCGCCATGATCGCGGCGCGCGGGTTCTCATGCGGCATGGTGACGCCGTCTATCGACACCGTGCCCGAAGTGGGCGAACGGAGACCCGTGATGGCCTCGACCAGCTCGCTCTGGCCGTTGCCCTCGACCCCGGCGATCCCCACGATTTCTCCCGCCCTGACTTCGAAGCTCACGTCGTTGACGGCCACGCTTCGCCGATCGCTCATGACTTTGAGATGTTGCACATTGAGAACGGTCGCGGCCGGTTTGGCCGGACCCTTCTCGACCGTCAAGAGCACCGGACGCCCAACCATCATCGATGCCAGTTTGGCTTCGTCGGCCTCGGCCGGCGTGGTGCTGCCGACCACTTTGCCCTGGCGCAGCACCGTGATGCGGTTGGCGATCGCCATCACTTCCTTGAGTTTGTGGGAGATGAAGATGATGCTCACGCCCTGGCTGACCAGCGTGCGCAACGTGACAAACAGGGCGTCGACCTCCTGAGGCGTCAGGACGGCGGTCGGCTCGTCCAGGACCAGCACGCGCGCGTTTCGATACAGAGCCTTGACGATTTCCACGCGCTGCTGCAGCCCTACTGAGAGATCCTTGATCTTGGCGTCTGGATCAATCTCGAGACCATACCGGTTCGCGATGTCGCGAATCCGGGCCGCGGGCCTGACTTCATCCAGGAGCGGGCCGCGCGTTTCTTCCATGCCGAGCATGATGTTCTCGGTCACGGTGAGGGGCGGCACGAGCATGAAGTGCTGGTGGACCATGCCAATGCCGAGCGCAATCGCGTCGCGTGGCCCGTGGATTTGCACGGGTTTGCCGCTGAGCAGGATCTCGCCGCTGTCGGGCGGATACAGCCCATACAACAAGTTCATCAAGGTGCTCTTTCCGGCCCCGTTCTCGCCCAGGAGCGCATGGATTTCGCCCAGGCGCAAGTCAAAACTGATGCGATCGTTGGCAAGCACGCCCGGGAAGCGTTTGGTCATGCCGCGCATCTCCAGGGCGATTGCTGGGGTGTCTGGTGGCTGGGTCATGCTGGGCGGGGAATGCGAACCACGGGGGACATGTTTCGATTATAAGGAGAAAAATGAAAAATACCCCCCGGCGTGCGCCGGGGGGTATTTTTAGTTATTCGCTGTTGGCGAACTTCTACTTGCAGGGATCGGCGGCCGGGTCGAGGCCGGTCTTCAGCGTGCCAGCCTTCAGGCCCTTGATGGCCGCGTCGAGCTTGGCCTTGATGTCGGCCGAGACCTTGCTGTCGAGATCATGGAAGGGCGCCGCGGCGACACCGTCGTTGTTGATGTCGAAGATGCGGATGCCACCCTTGAACTTGCTGTCGACAACGTCCTTGATCGCCAGGTAGGTGGCCTGGTCAACCCGCTTCATCGCGCTGGTGAGCAGGATCTTCTTGACGTTGTCCGACGACGACGCGTACTGGTCCTTGTCCACGCCGATGCCGAGCACGCCAGTGGCCTTGGCGATTTCCTCGAGGCCGCCGTTGCCGGTGTTGCCGCCGGCCGAGAAGATGACGTCAGCCTTCTGCTGCATCTGGTCCTTCGCGCGCGCGGCGCCCCACGCGGGGTTGTTGAACGGCGCGCCGTCCGACGGACCCTGGTAGACGCCGAAGATCTTGGCGGTCGGGTTGACCGACTTCACGCCCGCTTCGTAACCCTTGACGAACTTGCACACGGGCGGAATCTGCAGACCATACACGCCGCCAACGACGTTGCTCTTGGTCATCAGCCCCGCGACGGTGCCGGCCAGGAAGCCGGACTGATCCTCGGCGAACAGCAGACCCATGACGTTGGCCGCCACGATCTTGCCGTCGGAGGAAGTATTGGCCGAGTCCACGATGGCCATCTTCTGGTCAGGGAACTGCTGGGCGGCCTTGGCGGTGTCGTCCTGCATCAGGAAGCCGACGGTGATGATCAGGTCATACTTCTCGTTGACAAACTGACCGATGTTCTTCTGATAGTCGGTCGGCTGCTTGGATTCGATGGCCTTGACTTCGACGCCAAAGTCCTTTTCGGCGCGCTTGACGCCTTCCCAGGCGCTGGCGTTGAAGCTCTTGTCATCCAGCGACCCAACATCCGTCACCAGGCCGATCTTCAGCTTCTTCGGGACCGCGGTCGCGGGCACGGCGGTGGGCTTGGGGACATCGGTGGGCTTGGGAACATCGGTCGGCTTCGGGGCCGCTGTCGGAGGCACGGCGGTGGGCTTCGGCGCTTCGGTCGGCTTGGGGGGCACGGCAGTCGGTGTGGCGGCGGCCGCGCACCCGCTCAGCAACAGACTGGCGCCAAGGGCCAGACCCAGCATTGCGGAAAGTCGCTTATTCATGTGTTTTTCCTCTCCTCGATCCGGCACGCAGGCCGGCAACGGAAATTGGGTGGGTGGGTATGCGGCCAATGCCGCAACGGTCCGTATTTTATCACCCACAAAGCGGCTATTGCAGCGCCGGATTACGTTCGGCAACCCGACGGACCGCGCGGAATACGATCGCGCGTAGAATTGTCCCGATGTCAGACAACAAGACCTACCTCACCGCCGAGGGCGCGCTCAAGCTTCGCGAGGAACTCGAGTATTTGCGCACCGTCAAGCGCCCTGAGCTTTCGGCGCGCCTGGGCTTCGCGATCAAGCAGGGCGACCTGTCCGAGAACGCCGACTACATCCAGACCAAGGAAGAGATGGGTTTTCTCGAAGGCCGCATCCAGGCCCTCGAGCGCATGCTCCAGAATGTTGAGATCCTGTCCGTGGGCGGCGCTCCGGGCGAGGCCAGGCTGGGCAGCAAGGTCACCGTCATCGAGGAAGGATATCCGGAAAAGGAGATCTTCATGATCGTGGGCGTGGCCGAGGCGGACCCGAGCCGCGGACGGGTGTCCAATGAATCGCCGATGGGCAAAGCGCTGCTCGGCAAGCGGGCGGGCGCCAAGGTCAAGGTAAATGCTCCCGGCGGCACGGCCACCTTCAAGATCATCAGCGTCGATTAGGCGCGCAATCCGACCGTCACAACTCCCCACCCAATACACATGGAACCATTTCTCATCGCAAAACAAGATCCGGCCGTGGGCGGCCTCGAGCTGTTGTTCCTTCCCCGCATGGGCAATCGGCATGGACTGATTGCTGGCGCAACGGGAACAGGCAAGACCGTCAGCCTGCAGACCCTGGCTGAGAACTTCAGCCGAATCGGGGTGCCCGTGTTCATGGCTGATGTCAAGGGCGACCTGTCAGGGATCACCCAGCCCGGCGGGGCAAACCC
>JAGOCU010000184.1 GCA_017998555.1 Thermoflexales bacterium | reverse complement strand
GAAGATATTGAGGAACGCCGTCGCGTCGGGCGCCGGCTGGCCGCTGCCCGGCACGAGCAACGCGAATGGCAGGCCAAACCCGACCACCAGCATCGCCACGCCCGCGGCAAACTCGCGCTTGCGGCGCGCCAATGACGCGGCGGAAAACACGTTGACGCCCAGGGTGTCCCACATGACGTGCACGGCGTAATGCAAATTCGTCAGCGCGAAAATCGTGCGTGAAACCCGGATGTGATCGCCCAACTGGGCGCTCAGAATAAAGGCGGCGGCGCACACGACCGCGCCGATCAGGCCCACTCCGGCGCTGTAACCCAGCACACCCCGCGAAAACCCTCGGGTGTAGTTTGGCCGGATCCAACCGAAGGCCAGCGCCAGACACGGAAAACCGACGGTCACCGAAGTGATCCAGCTGATCTGGCGCGGGTCGGCTGGAAAGGGGAGACTCACAAATCCCGCGAACAAGATCGCGACAATCGTGAGCACGTTCTTGGCCAGATACAGTTTGGCCGAGGCCAGGATTTTCTGCGTGATGTCCTGCCCTTCCGCAAACGCGCGCGGCAGGGCACTCATGTTGTTTTTGAGCAGGACGAGCTCGCTGACATCCCGGGCAATTTGGGCGCCATCGTTCATCGCGATCGCCAGGCGGGATTCCTTGAGCGCCGGCACATCGTTCACGCCGTCGCCAACCATCGCCACGTACTCGCCATGCCGGGTCAGGCTGGCGATGATGCGGCGTTTCGTATCGGGGGTAATCCGGGCAAACAAGGCCGCATCAATCACCGAGGTGTCGAACTGGGTCGACGTCATATCTCCCAACTCGCGCTCGGTGACCACCGTGTCGTTCTTCAAACCCGCTCGGCCCGCAATGGACTGTACGGTGTCCGGGCTGTCGCCAGAGATCACTTTGACCCGCACCCCGGCATTGGCGAAAGCCGTCATCGTCTCGATGATGTCGGGCCGGATCTCGTCGCGAATGATGGCCAGCGCCACCGGCTGCGCGCGGCCCGGGTTGGTGATCGCAGCTTCAATCTCGGTTCCCTGCGCGACAACGGCCACAACGACGCGCAGACCCTGGCCGGTCGACTCGCGAATGCGATCGAGGATTTCCTGGTTGCGCCCATCGCTGGCATCCAGTAGGAGATCCGGCGCGCCGAGCCCGACGACGACCGGCTCGCCCGGCCCCAGCCCCAGCCCCGACACGCCGACGCCAGAATCGGCGAGAGCGACCCCGCCCCACTTCCGAGCCGAACTGAAGGCGACTTCGCTCAGGACCCTGGGCGGCGGAAGGTCCCCGCCGACCCCGTCCGCAATTGCGCCCGCCGTGTTATTCCGGGCCGAAACACTGCCCGTGTAGAGCGCCAGACAGGCGCGCGCCTCGGCCTCGGTCAAGCCACGCAAGGGAACCACCTCCACCAGGGTGAGCTTGTTCTGGGTCAGCGTGCCGGTCTTGTCCACGCACAATACCGTGATGTTGCCCATGCTCTCAACGGCGTTGATACGCTGGACGAGCGTGTCATAGCGGCTGATTCTGACCGCGCCGACGCTGAGCGACACGGTGATGGCGAGGACAAGCCCGGCCGGCACGAAGCTCGTGATGATCACCGTGACATGGCGCAAATTGTCGATGAAGTCTTCCTGGCGGTTCTGGCCGGCCACAAGCTGCAGCGCGGCGACGATCGCCATGATGAAGACCAGCAGTTCGATGATGGCATTTACCCTGCGCTGTAATGGCGTACGCGGCTCGCGCGCGCCCCGGGCGGTGGCAGTCAGGCGGTTTGCGTAACTCTCCGCGCCAATGCCATCGGCCCGCATGAAACCGCCGCCGGCGACACAGAAGGATCCGCTCCGCAGCAGATCGCCGGCGACCTTGGGCACGGTGTCCGTCTCGCCCGTAAGCAGGCTTTCATCAAGTTCGAGCGCAGCCACGCTCAGCAGCGGTCCGTCCACGGGCACCCGGTCACCGGGTCGGATCACGACCACGTCACCCAGCACAATATCGTTGGCCGGGATGTCAAGTTCCTTGCCGGAGCGCCGAACCCGCGCCTCGCGCACCGACAACGCTGCGAGCCGATCGAGCGCGCGCTTGGCGCGGATTTCCTGAAACACGCCCACGATGATGTTGACCAGAACGGTTCCACCGGAAAACAGCCCGTCGCCCAGAACCGCCCGACGCACACCTTCGGGCGCGCTCAGACTGATGGCATAAAGCAATGCCAGGGTGAGAAAGAGCACGACGTTGAAAACGGTAAATACGTTTTCGCGCAGGATGTCCCAATTCGAGCGTGCGCTCTTGTGCTCGAAGACGTTGCGTTGGCCGCGGGCCATCCGTTCACGGACCTCGGACTCGCTCAGGCCATCAAGGGAGGAGGACGTCGGGACTTCTGTCATCGTGCGTCCCAGCGGGACAAGGAATTATAGAGGACGCAAAGAGGTCCCCCGGCTTCGCCGGGGGACCTCTTTGCGTCCATGAACGACCGCGAAGGATTACTTCGCGCCCAGCGCCGCATGGGCGGCCGAGAGCCGGGCGATCGGCACCCGGAAGGGCGAGCAGCTTACGTAGTTCAAGCCGGCGCCGTAGCAGAAGATCACCGAGGACGGATCGCCGCCGTGTTCGCCGCAGATGCCCACCTCGAGATTCGGGCGAGCCGCCCGACCCTCGTTGACGGCCATCTTGACCAGCCGGCCAACGCCATCGCGGTCGAGCTGCTGGAACGGGTTCTGCGGCAGGATGTTGTGCTCCACATAGTTCAGCAGGAAGCCGCGCTCGGCGTCGTCGCGCGAGTAGCCATAGGTCATCTGGGTCAGGTCGTTTGTGCCAAACGAGAAGAACTCAGCCATGCCCGCGATCTCGCGCGAGGTCAGGGCCGCCCGCGGGATCTCGATCATCGTACCGAACTTGTACTCAACCGTGACGCCCTTCTCCTTCATGACCTGGCGGGCAACTTCCTCGAGCTCGGGCTGAACGTGCTTGAGCTCGTTGACGTGGCCGGTCAGCGGAATCATGACCTCGGGCTTGGGCTCGAAGCCTTCCTTCTTGACATCGCAGGCCGCTTCGAAGATCGCGCGCACCTGCATCCCGATCAGGCCGGGGAGCATGATGCCGAGGCGGATGCCGCGCAGACCCATCATCGGGTTCTGCTCGTGCATTTCGCTCACCTTGCGCAGCAGTTCTTCCTTCCGGATCTGCTCCTCGTGGTTGATGACGACGCCCAGTTCCTTCTTGACCCGCATCTCGGTCGTCTCGCGGATCAGGTCCTCCTGCGAGGGCAGGAACTCGTGCAGCGGCGGATCGATCAGCCGGATGATGACCGGCAGCTTGTCCATCGCCTTGAACAGGCCGGCGAAGTCGGCGCGCTGATACGGCAGCAGCTCGGACAGCGCCTGGTTGCGCTCGGCGTCGTCGCCGCTCAGGATCATGCGTTGCACAATCGGCAGGCGCTCTTCCTGGAAGAACATGTGCTCGGTCCGGCACAGGCCGATGCCCTGGGCGCCGAAGCTGCGGGCGCGCTGGGCGTCCACGGGGTAATCGGCGTTGGCCCACACCTGCAGGCCACGCCACGGCTTGCCCGCCGCGTCGACGCGCGTCTTGCGGGCCGAGATCTCATCGGCCCACTTCAGGAGCGTGACGAGGTCGCCCTGGTCTTCGAACTTGGGCACTTCCACGCCAATCTGGCCGGCATAGACTTCGCCCTTGGCGCCATCCAGCGAGGCGAAATCGCCTTCCTTGAGGGTCACCCCATGGGCGGTGACGGTCCGCGCGTTCATGTCGATCTGAAGCGCCTCGGCCCCGCACACGCACGGGATGCCAAACTGCCGGGCGACCACGGCCGCGTGCGAGGTCGCGCCGCCGCGGGCGGTCAGAATGCCCTTGGAGGCGAACATGCCGTGCACGTCATCGGGCTTGGTCTCGGGCCGAATCATGATGACGGCCTTGCCTTCCTTGCCCCACTGCTCGGCCAGGTCGGCGTCAAAGGCCAGCACGCCAACGGCGGCTCCCGGCGACGCATTGACGCCCGTCGCGACCAGACGGCCGCTCTTCTTGGCGTCCTTGATCGCCGCTTCAATGAACTGCGGATGCAGCAGGGTGTCGACATCGCCCGGCGTAATGCGCTTGACCGCCTCTTCACGGGTGATCAGCTTTTCGTTGGCCTGATCAATGGCGATCTTGATCGCCGCTTTGGCGGTGCGCTTGCCGTTACGAGTCTGCAACATGTAGAGCTTGCCATGTTCGATGGTGAACTCCACGTCCTGCATGTTCTTGTAGTACTTCTCGAGCTTGTCCGAAATCGCCATGAACTGCTTGTAGGCCTTCGGGATTTCCTTCCCCAGTTCAACGATTGGCTTGGGCGTGCGGATACCCGCGACCACGTCTTCGCCCTGGGCATTGATCAGATACTCGCCGAGCATCATCTTTTCGCCCGTCGACGGGTTTCGCGTGAAGGCCACGCCGGTTGCGCAGTCATCGCCCATGTTGCCGAAGATCATCTGCATGACGTTGACGGCGGTCGGGAGCGTCTCCTTCCAGCCCATCGCCTTGCTGTACTCGCGTGCCTTGTGCCCGGTTGCGCTGCGGAATACCGCCTCGGCGCAGCCGCGGAGCTGATCGTAGACATTCTGCGGGAAGGGTTTGCCGGTCGCGTCGTGGATGACCTTCTTGAAGATCACCACGAGTTCCTTGAGATCATCCACGTTCAGGTCGAGGTCGGCCTTGACTCCGCGATGGGCCTTCATCTCATCCATCGGCTCATCGAACTTCTCGTCGTTGATGTCCAGAACCGTCGCGCCGTACATCATGAGCAATCGGCGATACGAATCCATGACAAAGCGTTCGTTGCCCGATTCAGACACGAGCACAGGCAATGTCTCGTCGTTGATGCCCACGTTGAGGACGGTCTCCATCATGCCGGGCATGGATTCGCGCGCGCCCGAGCGCACGCTGATCAGCAGCGGATTCTTCTTGCCGCCGAAGGTCTTGCCGGTCTGCTTCTCAACGATCTTCATCGCCGCCAGCGCCTGTTCCCAGGCCGCCTTCGGGATCTTGTTCCCAGCCTTGACAAACTCCTTGCAGACTTCGGTCGAGAGGGTGAAGCCGGAAGGCACGGGCAGACCGGCTCGGGTCATGTCGAACAAGCCGCGGCCCTTGCCGCCGAGCAGGTTGCGCACGTCAT
>JAGOCU010000183.1 GCA_017998555.1 Thermoflexales bacterium | reverse complement strand
GGATGAAGTTCGCCCGGCCGATGAAGTCGGCCACAAAGCGGCTCGCCGGCCGGGCGTAAATCTCGCCCGGCGTGCCGGCCTGCTCGATCCGCCCGGCGTTCATCACCACGATCCGGTCCGACAGCGCCATGGCCTCGGCCTGGTCGTGGGTGACATACACGCTGGTGATCCCGAGCTGTTTCTGCAAACGGCGGATCTCGATCCGCAAGCTGACCCGCAGCTTGGCGTCCAGGTTGCTCAGCGGCTCGTCGAAGAGCAGCACCCGCGGTTCGATGGCCATCGCCCGGGCCAGGGCTACCCGCTGTTGCTGCCCGCCCGACAGCTCGGATGGACGGCGGCGATCTTTGCCCTCCAACCCGACCATCGCCAGGGTCGTCGCGACCTTCTCGCGCAGCGCCTCGGCTTTGACATTCCGTATGCGCAGACCGTAGGCGACGTTCTCAAACACGGTCAGATGCGGGAAGAGGGCGTATGACTGAAACACCATCGCCATTTCGCGCTTGTCGGGCTGGACCATGGCGATGTCGCGCCCATCCAGCACGATCCGCCCGCGGGTGGGGTATTCGAAGCCCGCGATCATGCGCAGCGTCGTCGTTTTGCCGCAGCCCGAGGGGCCGAGCAGGGTGAGGAATTCCCCGGGCGCGATGTTCAGCGTTGCGGCGTCGACGGCCGTGACCAGCCGGCCTTCGGGGGTTTTGAATTCCTTGGTGACGTTGTCGAGGGACAGGGTGCCTGCTCTGGCCATGGGTTACTCCGTTTTGACGCGCCGCTCGGCGCCGGTGGCGAGGCCAATCAGGCCCTGCAGCATGCCGATTACAACCAGGACGATGCCGATCAGCAGCACGATGTAGGCGAAGGCATTCCCAAACCGGCCGGCATCGGTCTCGGCGTAGATCTGCTGGGTCATGATCTTCGTTTCGGGCGTGGTCAGGAAGATCACGGCGCTGATCGTCGTCATGCTCCGGGCAAAGGCGTAGATCAGGCCGGATAAAAACGCTGGACGGATCAGGGGCAGGGTAATCCGCCCGAACGTCGTCGCGCGATTGGCCCCGAGGGAGACCGAGGCTTCTTCGATGGCCGGGTCGATCTGTTGCAGGGCAGCCACGCCGGCCCGCAGCCCTGCCGGGGTGCTGCGGATGATAAAGACCATGATGATGGCGATCTCGCCGGCCAGGATGGCCCGCCCGCCGGTCAGCTTGGGCAGCAATACGAATTCGCCGACCTTGACCGGGTCATTGAAGGCCAGCAGATACCCGATGCCAAAGATCGTGCCCGGCACCGCGATGCCCAGCATCGTGCCGAGATCGAGCAGCCCTTTGCCGGTGAACTTCATCCGGACCACCAGAAACGCGATCAGCATCCCGAGGAAACCGGCAATGACCGTGGAAATGGTCGAGAGCCGGGTGGTGTCGAGCATGGCCTCGCTGCCCAGGCCCGACAGGACATAGTTGAAGTTGTTAAGCGTGAAGCTGTTGTCAATCCCAAGCAGCCGGGTAAATGCGCCCGCCAGCATGGTCAGATACACCAGCACGATGAAACCCGCCAGGAACCCGTTAAGGGCGAGCAGGGGGAGGCGCACGCGCGGGTCCTTGACGAGTGTTACTGAGCCGGTCGGTTTGCCGGTGATGGAGATGACCGAGGCTCGGTCTGCGAAGTACTTCTGAACGAGATACACCCCCAGCGACGGCACAATCAGGATGACGGCCAGCACGGCGGCGGCCATGAGGTCGTACTCGCCGTTGATGGCGATGAAGAGCCGGGCCGAGAGCACAACGTAATCTCCGCCGATGGTGAGCGGGTTGCCCAGATCGGCGATGGCCTCGACAAACAGCAGCAGAAATGAGCTGGCGATGCCGGGGGCAAGCATCGGCAGGGTCACCCGGACAAAGGTGCGCAGCTTGCTTCCGCCCAGGTTGGCGCTGGCCTCCTCCATCGCGGGATCGAGGCCGCGCATCAGACCCACCAGGGTGAGATAGACGACCGGGAAGAAGGACATCGCCATGACGATCGTCATGCCATTCAGGCCATACACGTCCCCGGTGATTCCAAAAATGCCGTAGCTGATCATCCCCCGCCGGCCGAACAGGACGATCATCGAGATGGCCACCGCGAACGGCGGGCTGACGCTGGGGACGAGGGCGATGATGTGCAGCGCGCGCTTGAGCCAGGCCGGCGCGGCGACCCGCACTTGCACGAACGCCCAAACAAAGCCAATGAGGGTTCCGGCGACACCGACCGTGGTTCCCAGCACAATTGTCCGGGCGATGATGGTCTGGAACGTTGGGCGGAAAAGAAAGCGGTCGAAGTAGGGGATGGCCTCGCCGCTGGCGGCCACGCCCAGGATCTTGACCAGCGGGTAAATAATGGCGACCGCAATGAAGACGATCGCCAGCGCCAGGCCGGCGGCAAGGGTTGGGTCGATGGCGCGTCGTTTCAGCATAAGATCACCGTCTTATCCCGGCTACCGGCGTGTCGGTTTTCCTTCCGAACTTGCGCCCCGTCCGCGCAAGCGGACGGGGCGCAAGTTCGGAAAAACCAAAAGAACTATTTCGGCTGCGCGGCGATCGACTCCTCGAACTTGGTCGTGATGCCCTTCTTGGCTTCACCGGCCTTGACGAAGTCATAGTTGATCAAGTTGACGTCGGACAGCTTGACCGAGCGCTCGGACACTTTGGCGTCCGGGTTGGTCGGAAGCTGGTAGGCCTTGGCCGATGGCCCGATTTCCTGGGCTTCGGGGGTCAGCGCCCAGTCGATCCACATCTTCGCGGCGGCTTCTTCCGGCCCGCCCTTGACCAGGCCCATGGCCCCGATCTCGTAGCCGGTGCCTTCCTTGGCGAAGCTCACCACAACGTCCTTGAAGCCGCTGTCGGCGGCAGCGACGCAGTCGTGCGAGAAGACGACCCCGACCACAGCCTCGGCCCGGCCGACAGCCTGGGCAGGCGCGGCGCCGCTCTTGGTGTACTGCGACACCTGCGGATGCAGCTTCTTGAGGTATTCAAACGCCTGGTCTTGCCCGCCCAGCAGCGTCACCTGGGTCCACACCATCGTGTACGAGGTGCCCGAGGTGGCCGGATGCGCGACTGAGAACTTGCCCTTCAGCTTCGGATCGAGCAGGTCATTCCAGGAGGTCGGCGGCTTCAAGCCAAGCTTGTCGAGCTCGACTTTGTTCGAGCAGAAACCCAGCGCGCCGACGTAGACGCCGGTCCAGAAGCCATCCGGATCCTTGGCCTTGTCCGGAATCTTCGCCGCATTGGGCGACTTGTAGGCCAGGAGGGTGCCGTCACCCTTGGCCTGGACGAAACCATCGGCCGGGCCGCCCCACCACACCGAGTACTCCGGGTTGTTGGCGGTGGCCTTGAGCTTGGTGGCGGCCTCGCCGCTGCTCAAGCGGGTGAAGTTGGTCTTGATTCCCGTCTTGGCTTCGAAGGCCTTGGTCTGGGCGGCGCACCAGTCTTCGGTCACGGTGCACAGCACGGTGAGTTTGGTGGGCTTGGGGGCCTCGGTCGGTTTGGCCGGCGCGGCGGTGGCCGCGGGGACCGCCGTTGCGGCCGGCGCTGCGGCGCCGCCGCACGCTGCCAGGGCGATTGCCGCGGCAGAACCAAAACCGAGCAGTCGGGTGCGAATCTTTGTGTTCACGATGGGATATCTCCTCTCGGGCATAACGCCCAATCACGCATCCAAATAGTGGCGGATGCGCACGTTAACGAGATATTAACACCAATTGGCCTGCCGCCAGTTTTGTTCCTGGAAGGACTCCCCCCGGCGTAGCCGGGGGGAGTCCTTCCAGGGGTGTTTTGCCTATTTCACGTCTTCGAGCTGCAGGCTCAGGACCGTGCTCGCCCCGTCCGCGCCCATCGAGATGCCATAGATCGTGCTGGCGGCCTCGACCGTCCCGCGGTTGTGGGTGATGACGATGAACTGGGTCTGATCGCTCAGCGATTCGAGCATCGAGCGGATGCGCACCACGTTGGCTTCGTCCAACGCGGCATCCACTTCGTCGAGCACGCAGAACGGCGTCGGCTTGATTCGCAAAATCGCGAAGAGCAGGGCGGTGGCCGTGAGCGAGCGCTCTCCGCCGGACAACAGCGCAAGTGTCTGCGGCCGCTTTCCGGGCGGCTGGGCCTGGATTTCCACCCCCGACTCGTCGATGTTGTCGGCATTCACCAGGGTCAGTTTGGCCTGCCCGCCCCCGAAAAGCACCTTGAAGGTCTGCTGAAAAGCGCCCGCGATGGCGTCAAAGGTCTGCCGGAAGGTCGCCTTCATCACGTCGTTGAGCTCGGCGATGACCTGCTGCAGCGAGATCGAGGCGCGATCAAGATCGTCGCACTGCGTGGTGAGAAACTCATGCCGTTTTGCGAGATCGTCGTATTCGACTTGGGCTTCGGCGTTGATCGCGCCCAGGCGCCGGATTTGCCCGCGCAGTTGGGTGATTCGTTCTTCCGTTCCGGGCGGCAGGCTCTCGACCGAGGGAAGCGCTTCCAGCGCATCGGCGGCGCCAGCCGCTGATGCGCCGTCCTCCCCCGCCAAAGCGTCGGCGACTCGCTGGCGCAGGGCTGCCAACTCGTCCTGGTGGCGGAGGAGTTCGAGCTCGGCCGCGTTCAGCTTCGACTCGGCCTCGCGCAGCGCGCGGTCGATTTCGCGCGCCCGGGCGTCCTCGGCAACCACTTCGGCTTCGGTGGCTCTGGCCCGCCGGGTGAGCGGCGCAAGGGCCTGGTCCAGCGCGCTGATCCGGGCCGCCGCGTCGCGTTCGGCGTCACTGAGCGCGGCCAGGGCGTTTCGGGCCGGGGTGATCTTTGCGCTGAGCTCGGTCGCGCGCCGGGCCGCCGCCTCACGGGCATTGGCGCCTTCGGCCAGCGCTGCCAGGCGCTCACGGCGGGCGCTCTCGGCGTTGCGCATCGCCTCGTTGGCCGAAGCGACCGCGGCAAAGGCGGCATTGAGCGTGTTGACCCAACCGGTTTCGCGGGCCGCAGCCACGGGCCCGGCCGGCGCCGCTTCGGCGGCGGACTGTGAAAAGAGCGAGAGCTGCAACTGACCGCGCAACTCGGTCTCGAGATCGGCCAGGCGGGCGGCTGCCTCGCCCTGGGCGGCCTCGGCTTGTTGCGCTTCGTCGGCGGCGGCCTCGAGCTGGGGCTGCGCATCGGCCTGTTCCTGCTCGATCCGGGCGATGTCTCCCATGGCCTG
>JAGOCU010000182.1 GCA_017998555.1 Thermoflexales bacterium | reverse complement strand
CTCGGGATCAGCATTGACTTCGAACAGGTCAAGGCCAATGCGGGCGATGGCATGATCGGCCGGCCGCACATTGCGCGAGCCATGCTTGACAAGGGGGTCGTGAAGACAACCCAGGAGGCTTTCGATGTGTATCTGGGCGAGGGCAAGCCCGCCTATGCCCCAAACGACGCGCTCGACCCGCTGCAGGCGATTGACCTCATCCATCGCGCGCGTGGGGTGGCCGTTCTGGCCCATCCCGCGTTCACCCACGGTGACGTCGAGGCGCTTCTCGATTCGATGATCGCGCATGGCCTGGACGGCATCGAAGTTCACTACCCCAAACATACGCCAGAACAGGTCAAGCGCTATGCGGATATCGCCCGCGCGCATGGCTTGCTGGCCACTGGCGGAAGTGATTTTCATGGACTGACGCCCGACGACGCGTTTGGGTTTGGCGAAATCGCCTTGCCGGCGGGCACGGTCGAGGCGCTTGATGCCCGCATCGCGTCCCGGCGCGGGTAAAATCGCCGGCCGTGATCAAAAACTGGCGGATCTGGTTTGGCGCAGCGCTCAGCGCGCTTGCGTTGTACTTGACGTTGCGCACGGTCGACTTTGGCCAGGTGCAAAGCGCCATGTCCCGTGCGGCCTGGATTTGGTTCATTCCCGGCGCGGCGGCCTTCTTTGCCGGGCTGTATTTCCGGGCCAGGCGCTGGTCGTTGTTGATGGATGGCACGCCTCTCGGGATCACCTGGCATGCGATGCTGATAGGCTACATGTTGAACATGAGCCTGCCCTTGCGCCTGGGCGAAGTGGCCAGGGCCTGGGTGATCGGGCAGCGAACCGCGGTGAGCTTCACCCGAGCATTGAGTTCTATCGTTGTTGATCGGATGCTCGATCTGGCCGCAGTGCTGTTGATGTTCGCGGCCTTTGCCCTGGTGTTGCCCATGCCGCCCGAGCTCGCCAGCGCCGCCTGGGCGGGCAGCATCGCGCTCGTGGTCGTGGTGGTCGCGTTCGGCGTGGCAATCTGGCAAGCGCGGCGGGTCGAAAGTCTGATGCGGGCCGCCATGAAGCGCATCCCCCGCCTGCATGCCGACCGCTGGGTGGGCCGCTTTCATGAGCTGTGTGACAGCTTTCGCGCCATCGGCGACAGGCGCCGGCTTGCGGCGGTGCTGGCGAATACCGCGCTCTTGTGGTTGTTTGCGACGCTGCTCGCCTTCTTCGCCCAGGCGGCATTTATGCCGCCGCGGCTGGATCAGGCCGGCCTGGTGCTGATCGCGTCGAACCTCGGCGGCGCGGCGCCCAGCGCGCCCGGCGGTCTGGGTCTGCTGCAGGGCGCCGCAAAGCTCGCCCTGGTGGGGCCATTTGGGATCGATGAGAATCTGGCCGTCGCCTTCATCTTCGTCTGGTCAATTTCGCAGCAACTGACGCTGATCGCGCTTGGCGTCGTTGGCCTTGGACGGGTTGGACTCTCGCTCAGGGAAACCGTCGGCGCGGGTCAAAAGGCGGCCTGAGCGGCGAATCATGCGCATTCTTCACGCACTCACCTACTTCAGCCCCCACATCAGTGGGTTGACGATCTACGTTGAGCGATTGGCGCGCGGCCTGGTTCGAGCAGGTCACGAGGTCACCGTTCTGACCTCACACTATGATCACGCGCTGCCTCTTGAGGAGACGATCGATGGGGTGCGGATCGTGCGCGTGCCCGTTGTGGCTCGATTGAGCAAAGGCGTCATCATGCCGACTGTGGGTCAGGTGGCGAGCCGGCTCATGATCGATCATGATCTCGTCCATCTTCATCTGCCGCAGTTCGATGGGGCGGGTCTGGCGCTTCGCGCGAAGCTGGCCCGCAGGCCCGTGACGCTGACCTATCACTGCGATATCGAGCTGCCACGCGGCGCGCTGAATGCCATCGCCCAGCCCGTCATCCATCTGGCCAATCACATCGCCGCGCGATGGACGGACACCCTGGTTGCCTACACCGACGACTACGCGAGACATTCGCCGTTTCTGTCGCGCTACCTGCCCAAGCTCAAGGTCATCCCGCCTCCGGTCGAGATTGCCAGACCCACAGCGGCCGATCTGGCCGCATTCCGGGCAAAGTGGGGGCTCAATGGCGGCCCGGTCATCGGCATGGTGGCCCGATTGGCCACCGAAAAGGGCGTCGAGGTGCTGGTTAACGCACTTGAGATTGTGCGTCAAACGCGTCCAGACGCGCGCGTGCTCTTTGCCGGGCCCTATCAGAACGTCCTCGGCGAGGCGGAATATGCCCGCAAGTTGCAGCCGCACTTTGATGCGCTGGGGCCCGCCTGGACCTTTACAGGGTCCTTGCGCGGGCCCGAGCTGGCCGCGTTCTTTGCGTCGCTCGACGTGCACGTCCTGCCGAGTCTCAACTCAACCGAGTCCTTTGGTCTGGTCCAGGTCGAAGCGATGTTGAGCGGTACACCCAGTGTCTGCAGCGATCTGCCGGGCGTGCGCGTGTCGGTGCGCGAGACCGGGATGGGCGAAGTGTTCCCGATTGGCGATGCCGCCGCGCTCGCCGGCGCGATCGAGCGGGTGATCGCGAATCGCGGCGACTATGTGCGGCCGCGGAGCGAAATCGCCGCGCGCTTCAGCACCGACCGATCGGTGGTCGAGTATGTTGCCTTGTACGAAGATCTGATTGCGCGGCGCGCCCGGCGCTAAGCCGTCCGTTACTTCAAAGGCACGACTACACGAGAAGCGATCCCAGAACTCCTGGCGGGGACACCCTCCCTCCGCGAAGCGCGGGGAGGGTGTTCCCGCCCCACACTGTTTTCTGAGCGGTGGGCAAGTCGGCCCGCTGGCAATGCGGCGCCGGGCTGAATTGGATTACACTTCGTTTTTCCGCGGCAAGCGCCGCGCCGGAGTGACTCGAAGTGAACGAACCCATATCACAACAATCCAATGATCGCCCTGAACCGTCGATGAATGGCGATGGGGCGCGCGGCGAGCGCGGCCGCGGTGGCCAGCCTGGCTGGTTCCTTTTCGGCGCGCTGGTCGGCGCGGTGGCCATGGCTGGGGCGATGACACTCCTGTCAGCCGATCGCGCCCCAGGAATCGATCTGGCGGCCGTTCGGCAGGCGGCCCGCGAAGGCGCGGCCGAAGCGATCAGCGCCGCGCAGCCCATCGGTCCCGTTGCGCCCGCGGCGGCAGCGGCCGCTCAGCCGCAGGCCCAGCAAGCGGCAGCTGCGCCCGGGGCCGCGGCGATCGCCGACAGCATTGTGGTGCGCGCTGCCAATGTGCTTGGCAAGGCCGAGGCGCCCGTCACGCTGGTCGAATACAGCGATTTTCAGTGCCCATACTGCCTCCGGCACTTTAGTGAGACTCAGGCCAGGCTCGTGACCGAGTATGTGAATACCGGCAAGGTCAAGATCCTTTTCAAGAACTTCCCCATTCCCGAGCTGCACCCGCAGGCCTTCCAGGCCTCAGTGGCGGCCGAGTGCGCGGCGGAACAAGGCAAGTTCTGGGCGTATCACGATATCCTCTTCCAACGCTTCGGGGCGCGCACCATCGACTACACCCCGGCCGGGCTGGGTGGTTACGCGACCGGCATTCAACTGGACCGTGAGAAGTTCGATGCCTGTCTGCGGGACGAGAAGATCAGCGCCCGGATCAATACCGATCGCCAGGAAGGCAATCGCCTCGGCGTGCGCGGCACGCCGACCTTCTTTGTCAATGGCCAGCAGCTCGTCGGGGCGCAGCCCTACGAAGCCTTCAAGGCCGCGATCGATGCGGCGCTTGCCGGACGCAACTAAAGCGAATGAACGAGACCATTCTGGTCGTCGACGACGAAAAGAATATCGTTGATCTGATTGAGATCTACGCCCGCCAGCAGGGCTACTCGTCGCTGCGCGCCCACGATGGCCGGACAGGCCTGGACCTCGTCGAGTCGGCCGCCCCGGATCTCGTCGTGCTAGATCTCATGCTGCCTGTGTTGGACGGCTGGGAAGTCTGCCGCCAGATCCGGGCGAAGTCCGACCTCCCCATCATCATGCTGACCGCCCGCGACGACGATGTCGACAAGATCGTGGGGCTCGAACTCGGGGCCGACGACTACATGACAAAGCCGTTCAATCCTCGCGAGCTGATGGCGCGGATCAAGGCGATTCTGCGCCGGCGCGAGGGCGGCGCCCCCAAACCTGCGGATGGCGCGGCGGGGGCGGTCATTCGGGCCCAGCAACTGCTTGTCGATCCCGCCCGGCGCGAAGTACGGGTGGCCGGGTCGGAGGTCAAATTGCGGGCCAAGGAATTCGATTTGCTCCTGTCGCTGCTCGAGCACAAGGGCATCGTTCTGACCCGCGAAAAACTGCTCGAAATCGTATGGGGTTTTGATTTTGCCGGCGAGACGCGCACGGTGGATGTGCACGTCGCGCAATTGCGCAAGCGCATCGCCGGCAGCGGGGTCGAAATCGAAACCGTGTTTGGCGTGGGCTACAAGCTGCGCGCCTGACGGTATCGCGCGATGTCTTTGCGGGTCCGGCTCTTCCTCTCGCACAGCCTGGTGATTGCCGTCAGTCTGGCGATTCTCGCCCTGATCCTGGGGCTGGTCCTGTCCGATTTTCAGACGCGGTTGGCCCGCGTGCGGCTCTCAACGATTGCCTCTGAGCTGGTGCTCGCGAATCGGCGGCCGGTCACCGCCGCCCAGCAAGACTCGCCGGATCGTTTTTTCGAGCGGGTCGCCCGCCTGGCCAACCAGCGCGGCCTGCGCGCATTCTGGCTGGATGACGACGGCGCCATTCTCTCCGACAGCCTGCCCGGCCAGCGCGCAACTCTGGGGGTTCAGCGTCTTGACGTGACGCGCCCGCCGCCCGCCTCGGCAGCGGACACCGATATCATCGCAATGGGCGAGTTTCGAGACGCGCGTGACCGGGTCTGGGAGTATGTCGTCGCGAAGATCCGCCCGGAAATCCTGAAGTCCGATCTGATCGCCTTCGCCCGCCCGGTGCCCGTGGCAACCCTGACCCTGTTTGACCTGGTCGAGGAAAACCTCTTTCGCCGCATCGTCATCTCGGGGTTGATCGCGCTTGTGGTTGCGGGTGTCATCGCCGCGCTGGTCGCGCGCTCGATCGCCCGGCCGATCCAGAAGGTTGCGCTGGGCGCGGCCGCCATCGCCCAGGGACACTACGACCAGCGCGTGACGGTGACCGGCCCGGCCGAGGTGGTCGAGCTGGCCAATGACTTCAACCAGATGGCCGAACGCGTCCAGTCGGCCCAGCAGCGCGAGCG
>JAGOCU010000181.1 GCA_017998555.1 Thermoflexales bacterium | reverse complement strand
GACCTTCTCGCCATTCAGCTTGGTGCCGGACGCCGATTGCTGATCAGCCAGAAAGAGCTGATCTCCCTCGGCATAAATCCGGGCGTGGCGGCGCGAGACGAACGGGCTGTCGATCTGCACCCGGACTGTGCTCCCGTCGACTTTGCGCCCGATACTGGTCTCTGAATCGCCTGGCACGCCAAGCGGAAACACATTCCCAGACAGATTGCCCGACGTCATGGCGAGTTTGGCCAGCCCAGGTTTGAACACCTGGGTCGCGCCAACCGGCGCGCCAAACACCATCGTCGGTTGTGGGACGGCCGGCGCTGGCGCAAAAACGCTCGTGGCGCCCTCTCCGGGCGACCCTACCGGCATCCCGCCCACCGGCATCCCGCCCATGGGCATCCCGCCCATCGGCATCCCGCCTGTCGGTGGCATGGGCGATCCCATGTTCATATCCGAGAAAGGCACATTGCTGACCGAGGTGGCGCCCTCGCCGGCGTACCCGCCCGCCCCCATCGCCAACTGATCCTTGCGCCGACGGTTGCGTTGCGCCAGCAGCGCGATCAGCGAGAACAACAGGACGGGGAGACCGACCGCCACCACGGCCACCGGGATGGCCACGCCGGGATTGCGCTGCGCCTGACACAACAGATCGCAGGCGCGGGTCGGCGCTGGCGTCGGCGTCGGCGGGGGCGCCAGCACGCCAAACTCAAAATCACGCGAAGAGACATTCTGCGCATCCGCGACGGCCCGAACCGTAAGCTTGTGCGGCCGGGACGAATCGAGCTGGTCAGTCCGCAACACAAAGCTGTACGGCGATTGTTCCGATGACTTGACCTCACCCCCATCGACTGAGTACTCCACTCGCGCAAGTTTGCGCGCCTTGAGGGCGGGTTCGATGGTGACCTCGGCGCTGTAGGGGAGCTTCTGCGGATCGACCTCGACCCCGCCCGCCCTGAATGCCACGGCGGTCAACTCGGGTTTGATGGGCAACAAAGCGGTGTATTCACCGCGATCCGTGGCCCGCCCAGAAGGCTGGCTCAACTGAACCGTAAAACCGTGCCGCTGGTTGTCCGATGGACTGGATGCCGTAAAGGTCAGTTTGTACTGGGTGCGAAACTGGGTCTGCGTCTCCTGAAACTTCCCGAGCAAACCGCTGGCGTCGTTGACGGTCTGGAACACCCCATCGGTCAGTGTTGCGAGCCGGCGAAGGTAGCTGTCCTCGATCTTCGGCCCGACGCCGATGGCGATGATCGGAATACGATCCTTGTTGGCCCGGGTGATCGGATCGTCTGCTGTGCATACGGAGCTTTTGGCGTCCCGTCCGTCCGTGAAGAGCACGATCGCCCGCGATCCGGGCGTGCCCTCGCGAGCGGTCAGCACGATGGCCTTGCACAACGCATCATAGAGCGGTGTGCCGCTCACGTCACCCAGGCGGGTGACGATATTGATGATGTCATTCCGGTTCGTCCCGGCGTTGACGAAGTTCGACTCTTTGCTCAGATCGATCCGGGTGGCATCCACGTCGACCTTGCCCGTAATGGCGACCATGGCAACACGATCGGTGCTTGACACCGCGCTCAGCACGCTCTTGGCCGCATCCTTGAGCGCCTGGAGATTCTGGCTCCCGCCCAGCATCCCAAAGTCGGTGACGAACATGTAGCTGGTTTTCACCCCGGGATTGACCACCTTTTCAACCCGAAGATCCGAGACGGCGATGCTCCCATCAATCACCTGGAAGGCCTGCGCCGTCAGCGCTGTCAGCGGCAGTCCGGCGGAGTTCACCGGCGTGACGACACAGCTCACCTCGGGATACTTGTCGGAGTCGCAGGTCGGGCTGACCGTAATGGATGGGCCGCCGAGCTGGGCGCTCGCCGGAGCCGGGATCGTTGCGGCCAGCAGCGCCGCAACAGCCATGCTCTGACGGAGGGTGATCCACAGTTTGCGTGAGTTCATGTTTGTCAAAGAATTCGAAAGACGGAATTGCCAAAACGAACCGTGTCGCCGGATCTGAGCGCGCGCGCGTCAGAAACACGCGCGTTATCGACAAAGATCCCATTGGCGCTCGGGGCCGCGGGGTTCTCCCGCACAAACCACTGGCTTTCGCGGCACAACAACTCCCCGTGCGCGCTGCGAGAGATGGACGTGTCAGCGGGATTGAGTAAAGCACGGGTAACCGTCGTCGGTGTCTCGCCAATCAGAATGACCTGACCGTCGGACTCCCGACGCAGGCGCAAAGGGGCGAAGCCCTTCATCGTCTGGTCAAAGGCGGCAGCTCCGCTCGCGGCGTCTGGTGGCGTCGGGGCCACGGCCGGCCGTCGGCTGCCCGTGTCGGGACCGCCGGCATGGAATGGCGCTTCATAGGTGAAGGCGCGGGCCATCTCCTCGGCATTCCGAAAGCGATCCGCCGGGTTCTTCTCCAGCGCCTTCATCACCGCCCATTCGATGCGTTCGGGAATGGCCGGGTTCACCTGGCGGAGTGGCACCGGCCGCATCCGAAGGTGCTGGGCGAGCACGTCGGGATCTGAACCCGTAAACGGGGGTTTGCCCGCCAGCATTTCATACGCGATGATGCCGAGCGAGTACAAATCACTTTGAGGCACCACACGCGCGCCATTGGCCGCTTCAACGGACAAATACTTGACTTTCCCCACCACCATGCCGACCGAGGTCGCCGAAGGCATGTTGGCAAAATGCGCGACGCCGAAATCAATGACCTTCACCTGTCCGGCCGGGTCAAACATGATGTTGCTCGGGGTCACATCGCGATGAATAATGTCGCGTTTGTGCAGATAGCCCAGCGCATCGCAGGTCTGGCCGATGATGCGGATGACATCAGCCAGGGTGAGCGTACCGGCTCGCATGCGGTCAAGCAACGTGCCGCCGCCCAGGTATTCCTCGACCATATAGGGAGGATTTGAGTTCGCGCTGCCGCCATCGATCTGCACGCAATGGGGATGGCGGATGGAGGCGCCCACCGTCAACTGCTGCTCGAATTTGTGGCGGAAAAACTTCCCTTCCGTGTCGTACGAAACCGTGCTCAGAAACTTGATCACGACCTGCCGGCCGTCGGACTTGGAAATGGCCCGATGCACGACGACCTGCCCGCCCTCCTTGATCTTTTCTTTGATTTCGTATCCCTCGAGCCCGCTGGCTGCCGCGGGCTGGACGGCCGACGGTCGGGCTGGCGGCGCCACGGGCGCGGGCACCGGCGCCGCCTGGCGCGGCTGTGGCGCGACCGCCCCGCTGAGCACCGACAGGGTGACATTCCCGATCGTGAATTGGGTGCCGGACGGCACGCGCTCCTGATAGGCGCGCATGCCGTTGACATACGTGCCATGCGCGCTGCCAAGGTCCTCCAGGGTGAAGATGCCGTTGGCAAAGGACACCTGGACGTGCTTGCGTGAGATCAACGGCTCGTCGATGACGATGCCGCAATCGGCATCACGACCGATCAGAACCGGTTGCGCGCCCACGTTGACCTGCCGCCCCTGATGGTTGCCCGACAGCACCACGACTCGCGGGAGCGTCGAACCGGTCTTGCCCCGCCTCATCACGAGCACAACAGCCAAGGCGATGCCGGCGATCGCCAAAATCGCCAGGATGATCAGCACGGGTGACAGACTGTTGTTTCCCAAAGGGCGCTCCGTATGTCCTCATCGTAGGCCGGAATCCGTTCCGCGCAAGCATATCATGTCCGGCCTCCGCTCGGGCGCGTTTTTAGGCCTGCAAGACATCCGAATCATGACCGGCATAGACCAGATTCGCCCCGCACAGCGCGCAGGGATGCTGATCTCGCCAGGAAGCCTTTGGACGGCGTCTGGAGACCGTCATCGGCGTTCCCATATGCCTTCCATGACACCGGCTCGATTTGGGGCATAGACAAGGTATGTCAATCCGCCGATTCGGAAGGCGCGCCCATTCTCGTATTGCAGGAATTCACCATCGCCTCGGACCAATCCGTCCGTGAACGGCATCGCCAGCGCGCCCAGCGCCGCCTGGATCGACGGGTTTGAGCACCAGGCCAGACCAAAACTCCGCCACGGAACGCCGCTGTCCTCGGGACGCTTGTCGGAGGCGCGACAGGTATACAGCCGGCGCACGTCATCACCGCCCGGATCCCGCCAACTGTCGGGCAACTGCCAGGCCCGCAAATCATTCGCAAGGGCATACAGGCGCTCGCCAGCGAAACCAGGGCCCTGGCCGCCGACCTCGAACAGGATCATCAGACCGCCGGCAAAACTCTGGGTCTGGTACCGTCGTCCACTCACCGGATCGCCGTCGGGGCAACCCAGCTTCCTCAGGTCAGCGGTGTCCAGATCAAACGGATTCACGCGATGGCAGGTTGGGGTGGAGAGCGCCAGAGCCGCGACACCAAGACCGCCCAGCGTGACGATCAGGGCGGCCGCCGCCAGCAGAAGCCAGGGCGACAGGACGCTCCGCCGAAGCGGAGCTACGACGCGCGGGGACGCGTGCGCCGGTAGCGCCGATGTGGCCGCAGTCGCGCGTGTCTCGGTCATTGAAGAACCCGCGGGCGGGCGCGACCCGGTCTTGGGCGGAGCGAGGGTCGGGATGGGCTGGCGTTGGCCGGTGTTCGCCGGGACAATGGGTGCCGGTGGGTTCGTCCCGGCCGGTGGGTTCGTTCGGGAATGCAGAACGGCCTCGGGGGACACGGAGGCAATCGGAGGCCGGATCAAGGTGGACGGCTGTGACACATTGCGCGCCACTTCGCTGAAGAGGCGCGCGATATCGCCGGCGCTGTTCAGCCGGTCCTCCAGACGTTTGGCCATGCTGCGATCGATGACGGTCTGCAGTTGGGCGGGCAGGTCCGGGCGTGCGTCCACCAGCCGAGGGATGGGATCCGTCAGGTGGCGCATGATGATCCCCGTCGGTGACTCGGCCTGGTAGGGGATGCGCCCGGTGAGCATCTCAAAGAGGATCGCGCCCAACGAGTACAGATCTGTGCGCGTATCGATGCGCTCGCCGCGGGCGTGCTCCGGACTCATATACGCAGGCGTCCCAATCAACCCGCCCCGCGTCAACGACGCGGCCGCGCTATCAAGCAGCTTGGCAATCCCAAAGTCAACGATGCAGGGCTGGTCGTCGCCGTCGAAGAGGAAATTCTCAGGCTTGAGATCGCGGTGGATGACCCCCCGGGCATGGGCAAAGTCAATTCCGGCGGCGACCCGATCGAGGATGCGCTGGATCTCGGCGAAGGGCAGCGGCCCGCGCCGCAGACGATCAGCCAGTGATCCGCCCTCCAT
>JAGOCU010000008.1:18413-19864 GCA_017998555.1 Thermoflexales bacterium | reverse complement strand
CTCGATGGCGCATTTGCGGTTGGGGAAGAAGTCGAAATCGTCCCGGCCGGATTGACCGCCCGCATCCGCGGCCTGCAGACCCATCGCCAGAAGCGCGAGCGGGCTGAGCCAGGCGGACGTCTGGCCATCAACCTGTCAGGTGTTGAGGTCGGCCAGCTCCGGCGCGGCCAGGTCATTGCCCGCCCCGGCACACTCGCGCCGAGCCGCCTGTTGGACGTCAGCCTGGAGATTCAGCGCGCGCCGGGCGCGGCCAGCGAAGGCCGCTTCGCCCATAACACCGACGTCAAGGTCTTCGCGGGCGCGGCTGAGAGCGTGGCCCGGGTGCGGCTGCTCGAAGGCGATAGCGTCGCCGCGGGCGGGGCTGCTTTTGCCCAGCTCGAGTTGCGCGAGCCGCTGGCGGTCGCGGCCGGCGATCGCTTCATTGTGCGCCTGCCCTCGCCCTCGATCACGGTCGGGGGCGGGCGCATCGTCGATCCGCATCCAGCCGGGCGTCATCGCCGGCGGGCGGGCAAGGCCGACGCGGCTACGATCAGCCACCTGCGGGCGCTGCTCGAGGGCACGCCCCGCGAACGGCTCGAGAACGCCCTGCTGGCCCTGGGCTTTTGCGCCCGCCCGGCCCTGGCCAAAGCGGCTGACATTCCCGATTTCGAGGCCGAACTGGCCGGCCTGCTCGCGGAGGGCGGCGCGATCGAGGTCGACGGGGTGCTCGGGTTGGCGGCCCTGTGGCGGTCGCACCAAACGCAATTAATCGAGCTGCTATCCGCCCATCACCGGGCCCAACCCCTGCAGCTCGGGCTCAACCGCGAGTCGGCCCGGACCCGGCTCGGCCTTGGCCCGCGCGACTTTGGGGCGCTGGTGCGGTGGACGGTCGGGCAGGGCCTGGCCGTTGATGATGCGGACACGCTGCGCGCCGCCGGGCATGCGATCGTCTTTGCGCCCGTTCAGCAGCGCCAGGTCGACGCGCTGTTGGCCCAATTCGCGGCGCAGCCACTCAACACGCCGTCGCCAAAAGAGTGTCGGGCCCAGCTCGGCGACGCGGTCTATGAGGCCCTGCTCAAACTCGGGCGGATCCGCCAGATCAACCCCGACGTTGCGCTGTTGCGCGAGAGCTATGCCGACGCTGTGGGACGGATCCGAGCGCTGATCGCGGCCCGCGGGACCATCACCGCGGCCGAGGTGCGCGACGCGCTGGGCACCTCGCGCAAATATGCCCTGGCATTGCTCGAGAATCTGGACGAGATCGGGGTCACAAGGCGGGTCGGGGACGCCAGGGTGCTGCGGTAGGGCTACCCCACCCCCACAATCTTCCTGCACCAGGTGTCCTGCATTCGGATGAAGCGGCGGGTGTCGCGCCGGATCTCGACCAGCGCATCGTCCAACGTCATGCGCCCCGTCACGACCCCGATCATCTGCCGGTAGCCCAGGGCCGACATCGAGGGCAGGCGCCGGGC
>JAGOCU010000008.1:7911-18313 GCA_017998555.1 Thermoflexales bacterium | reverse complement strand
AGATCCAGGTCCGAGCCCGCTCGGCCCGTCACGGGCGCGGCAGGTTTTGTCCACAGATTCCGCCGATTTCCGCCGATTCCTTCTTGTTGCAGATCGCATCATCCATCCCAATCCCCAATCGGCGGAAATCTGCGGAATCTGCGGATGGATCCCCTCCGTCAGGGAATCGCAGGATGGGCGACGGCCACCCGCCCTGACGCAATTAAGCTAGCGGACGCATAATGGTCAAGCGTGACGGACTTACGTCACGCTTTGGAGATAGAGACATGATTCGCACACGCGCCCTAATAATCCTGACAACGTTCGCGCTGCTGGCCAGCGCCTGCAACAACCCCACCCCGACCGTGCGGCCGCCCACGCCCGTGCCGGCAACACCTGTCGCGGTCGCCCCGACGGCCACCCCGCGTCCGCTCGGCAACCCGATCGTCGTCGACCGCTCGCCCGCCCGGGGCGAGGAACTGGCCCTCGACAAGCCCATCTCGCTCGTCTTCGACCAGGCCATGGACCGGACCTCGGTCGAACAGGCCATCCGGGTGCGCGCGAATGGCACGACCGTGAGCGGGTCCACCTTCGTGTGGACCCGTGACAACGCCGTCACCATCACCCCGCCGGCGGGCTGGGAAGCCGCCACATCGGTGGAGGTGGATGTCGCAGACACCGCCAAGAGCGCCCGTGGTCTGAAGCTGGGCAAGGTTGAGAACTTCAAAGTCAACGCGGTGGGCGGGCTCTTTGTCGCCCAGACCCTGCCCGGCGACAAGGCCGCCGACGTGTCGGCGGACACCGGCATCACCCTGCTCTTCAACCGCCCGGTCGTCGCCCTGACCCTGCTCGACCAGCAGGCGGCCCTTCCCAACCCGGTCTCGTTCTCGCCCGCCCTCGAGGGCCGCGGCGAGTGGCTGAATACCAGCATCTATGTCTTCCGCCCCGCCCAGGCGCTGCTGGCCGGCGTGGCCTATCGCGGAACCGTGGCGGCGGGGCTCAAGGATACGACCGGCGCCGTGCTCAAGGAGGACTACGTCTGGACCTTCAGCGTCGCCGCTCCCATCGTCAAGAAGTTCAACCCATCGCAGACCATCGACGTGGACCTGCGCCAGCCGATCAGCGTGACATTCAGCCAGAAGATGGACCATGCCAGCGCCGAAGCGGCCTTCTCAATCATCCCCGCCGTGAAGGGCTCCTTCCGCTGGGCGAATGAAGCGCCAGCGAGCGAAGGCGGCCCCGCGCCGGCGCGCCTGCCCGAGGGACAACCCGCCCTGGCCCAGACGGGCGAAGTGCTGGGCTTCTGGCCCGATGCGCTGTTTGAACGCAACACCAGCTATAGCGTGTCGGTCAAGGCCGGCGCGCGCGGACGAGCCGGCGCCGGCACCCAAAACAACGCCGGGATCACCTTTCGCACCCTGCTGAATCTGGCCATCCAGTCCACCCGGCCGGCGAACGGCGCGACGAACTGGTCCACCGGCAGCGGCGTGCAGGCGCGCTTCACGTCGCCCATCCTGCCCGAAACGGTGATGCCCAACGTTCGTTTCGAACCTCCCATCTCGCTCACCCGGGTCTACAGCTACTACAACCAGTTTGACCGGAGTTTTGTCATCAACGGTCCGTTCGAACCGTCAAAACGCTACACAGTCACCTTTGGCGCGGCCATCGCCGACAAGTACGGTCAAACGCTCGGGCGCGACACGCAGATCTCGTTCACGACGGACAAGCTCCCGCCTTATTTCGCCCTGCAGACAAGGGCCCAGGTGGGCACCTACAACGCCGGCGCGCCGACCCGCCTGTTCTCGTCGTATCGCAACGTCAGCCAGCTGAACTTCAGCCTGTATGCCCTGAGCCTGCAGGAGTTCTATCAGATGACCGGCCCCGATCGGGCATATGAAACGTTTCGCAGCCTGATCCCCGAGCGCCGGGTGCGGACCTGGATCCAGCGCTCCGAAGCCGGGCTGAACGAGTCGGCCGTGTATCGCATCGCGCCCGCCGCGGACGGCGGCGCGCTGGCGCCCGGAATTTACCTGCTCACGGCTTCGGCCCCCGAGCTGCGGACCGATGGCGAGCAGCGCCATATCCTGATTGTCAGCAACCTGCAGGTTGCGGTCAAGAATGGCGAGCGCGACGCGCTGGCCTGGGTGACCGATCTGGCCACGGGCAAACCCGTCGCCAACGTCTCGGTGGCCCTGCGCGGCGAGGGCTTCGACCTGCTGGGCGGCGCGGAAACGCGCAGCTCCGCCGACGGCATCGCGGCCTGGGTGTCGCCCACGTCGATGCAATCCTCCCCGCCGGTGTATGCCATCGTCGGCCAGCCCGGTGACGCCCGGTTTGGTGTGGGACTAAGTCGTTGGGCAAGCGGGATTGAGCCGTGGGACTTCAACCTGCCCACCCGCTTTGGCGAGGAGTCGCTGCGGGCCTATGTCTACACGGATCGTCCGATCTACCGGCCCGGCCAGATGGTCTACTTCAAGGGCGCGCTGCGCGACGACGATGACGCGCGCTACAGCCTGGCCGCCGCGCCGGGCGCCGTCGACATCATCGCCTCGAACGACCAGGGCCAGCAGATCTTCAGCGCCACCCTTTCGCTCTCGCCGGCGGGCACTTTCTCCGGCGCGGTGATGCTCGACAACAGCGCCGGGACGGGCTACTACAACATCGCCGTACGCGGACCCGCGCCAATCGCAGCGACGGGGCAGCGCGAAGGCGGATTCAGCGTCTATGGGGCCGTGGGCTTCCAGGTCGCGACCTATCGTCGCCCGGAGTTCGAGGTCAGCGTTACCCCCGCCCGGACCGACATCGTCGGGAACGGGACCGTTACCGCGGTGATCGAAGCGCGCTATTTCTTTGGTGGAAACGTGGCTGGGGCAAAGGTCGAATGGTCACTGCTCCAGCGCGACTTCTTCTTCAGCCGGTATGCGGGCGAAGGCAATTACGCCTTTGATGACTACGACTACTTCAGCTTCGGGCGCGGCCCCGGCTTCAACGAACCCGTCGCCAGCGGCACCGGCGTGATCGGCCCGGACGGCCGATTGGTCATCGACGTGCCGATCGACATCGCCAGGCGAAAGAACGGCGCCACCCTGGTCCTCGAGGCCAGTGTCACCGACGCCGACGACGCTTCCGTCTCGGCCCGCGCAGAGATGGTCGCCCACAAGGGTCCGATCTACTACGGCATCACAACCGAGGATTACGTCGCCAAAGCGGGCGGACAGACCAAGGCCCTGGTCATCACAGTTGACACCCAGGGGAAACCCGTGCCCGACACGGAAACGCAGATCGTGCTCACCCGCCGAGAGTGGTTCACCACCCAGATTGAAGACGCGGCCGGCAATCGCGAATACGACTCGGTGCCACGGGACACCCCCGTGCTGACCCGGAGCGTGCGGACCGGGGCCGATGGCAAGGCCTCCGTCAGTGTCGACGTGAAGGACGGGGGCGAGTACCGCCTGGTCGCGTCAGCGACAACGCCCGGTGGGCCGCGCGGCGCGGCGTTCGTGTATGTTTCGAGCCAGGCCGGGGCGTATGTCACCTGGCGGGTGAACAACAACGACCGAATCGATATCAAGGCCGACAAGGCCGCCTACAAAGTCGGCGACACGGCCAAAATCCTCGTCCCGTCGCCTTTCAGCGGCACGGTCACCGCCCTGGTGACGGTCGAGCGCGGGCGCATCCTCTCGACCCGGCTCGTTACGCTTCGGACCAACAGCGACATCATCGAAGTGCCCGTCGACGCCAGCATGGCACCAAATGCCTATGTCAGCGTCATGATCGTCAAGGGCATCGACGAACGAGGCGGGCTGCCGGCGTTCCGGCTGGGCTACGCCAGCTTCAAGGTCGATCCGGGCGCCTTCGCGTTAACGATTGAACTCAAGCCGGATCGGACGACGTATCGCCCGCGCGACACCGTCACTTACGACATTCGGGTGACGGATGTGAATGGCCAGCCGGTTCAGGCCGAGCTCAGCCTGGCCCTGGTCGACAAGGCGATCCTGTCGCTGGCCGAGCCGAACAGCATCGGCATCCTCGACTACTTCTACGGCGCGCGCGGGCTGGGCATCCATACCGCGTCGTCGCTGAGCGTCAACGTCGACCGGGTTACGGCCGCGCTTGCCGCCGAGTATGGCAAGGGCGGCGGCGGCGGCGGTCTGGCCAGCGCGGCGGATGGGGTCTTCACCCGCGAAAACTTCAAGGACACCGCCTACTGGAGCGCCACGATCGAGACGAACGTTGCCGGCGAAGCGCGCGCGCAGATCGTGCTGCCGGACAACCTGACAACCTGGCGGCTGGACGCGCGAGCGATCACCCGCGACACGAAGGTCGGCCAGGCCACCAATGACGTGGTCAGCAGCAAACCGCTGCTTGTCCGGCCCGTGGTGCCGCGCTTCTTTGTGGCCGGAGATTCGGTGACGATCGGCGCGGTGGTCAACAACAACACCAATACCGATATCGAGACCGATATCAGTATCGAGGCCAAGGGCGTGCGGGTCACCAGCCCATTAAGCCAGAAGGCAACCGTCAAGGCCGGGCTGACCGCCCGGGTGGACTGGGTTGTCATCGCCGAGGACGCCGCCGCCGCTGACCTCACCTTCAGCGCGAAGGGCAGCTCGTATCAAGACAGCGCCAAGCCGGGTCTGGCCACGGCGCCGGGCGGCGGGATTCCGATCCTGCGCTACAGCGCGCCTGAGAATATCGGGACCGCCGGTGACCTGTCCGAACCGGGCAAGCGCCTCGAACTGCTGGGCCTGCCACAGCGCCTGGACACGGGCCGCGGCTCGCTTGAGATCCAGGTCGACGCGTCGCTCGCCTCCGCCACCGGAAGCGGACGGCTCGCGCTCGAGCGCAGCCTGTATGAGGACAACGAGACCACGGCCTCGCGGCTGCTCGCTGCCCTGGCCGAAATGTCGATCCCCGGGCGCTCGATGACGGCGGCCCGGGCTGATGCCATGGAGTCGGTCCAGCGGCTGCTGAACTATCAATTGTCCAGCGGCGGATGGTGCTGGTGGCGCAACGAACAGTGCCAGGCCAACGTCACGATCAGCGCCTGGGCCTACATGGCCCTGGCAAAGGCCCGCAGGGCCGGACTCTCAGTGGACCCAGGCGAGCTTTCCCGCGCTGAGCGCTTCGTGCGCGGCACCCTCGTGAGCGTGGGCGCGCCAACGACGGCTCGGGTGGCCAACCAGCAGGCCTTCGTCACCTTCGTCCTGGCCGAGACCGGCGCAACGGGCATCCAGCCTCAGCTCAACCTGCTCTACGAGCAGCGCGAGAAGCTGGACTACTGGGCGCGGGCGCTGGTCGCCATGTCGATCGCCACCCTCAATCCGACCGACTCCACGCTGCGCAGCCGCTCTCAAACCATGCTCGGCGATCTGGCCAACGCCGGCATCGCCAGCGCGACCGGGCTGAGCTGGCAGGAGAAGCAACCCGACTGGTACAACTTCGCCTCCAACACCCGCACAACGGCTATGGTTCTTCTTGCTTTCGCCCGGCTGGATCCGTCCAACGCCCTGCTGCCCAACGCGGTGCGCTGGCTCATGGTGGCCCGTCAAGGCGACACCTGGGAGACCAACCAGGAGATTGCCTGGGCGGTCGTGGCCCTGACTGAATGGATGAAGGCGAGCGGCGAGCTCAACGCCGACTACGATTGGCGGGTCACCCTGAATGACGACAGTGTCTTGAACGGCAAAGCTTCAGCCGAGACCCTGGCGACGCCGTCAACGCTGACGATCGATGTGTCGAAGCTGCTGCGCGGCCAGACCAACCAAATCGGCTTTGAACGCGGCGCGGGAACCGGCCGGATGTACTACACCGCCCGGCTCAAGGCCTTTGTGCCGGCCGACACCGCCAAGGCCGTCAATCGGGGCATCACGATCGCCCGCAAGTATGAGTTGGCGGACTGCCAGCCGGAGGCCGGCAAACCCTGCCCCGCCGTCACCAGCGCGAAGATCGGGCAGACCGTGCGCGTGCGCCTGACGGTCGTGGCCCCAAGCGATCTGTACTTTGTGCGGCTGTCGGACGCCTTCCCGGCCGGCATGGAAGCGGTGGACAGTTCGCTGCTTACCACCGCCCAGGCCGGAACGGCCGCTGAAAGCGCGCCCAGCTTCGGATCATCGCGCGGCTGGGGCTGGTGGTGGTTTGGCAACAAGGACTTGCGCGACGAACGCATCGACGTGTACGCCGACACGCTTCCACGCGGGACTTACGAGTACACCTATCTGCTGCGGGCGGGTCTGGCGGGTCAATTCCAGGCCATCCCGGCGCTCATCGAGCAGCGATACTTCCCTGAGGTCTTTGGGCGCAGCGACGGCGCGGCCTTCCGGATCGAGCGCTAGGCGTTAGTCCCGAACGTCCGGCGAAATCACAAACCCCGCGCTTCGCGCGGGGTTTGTGATTTCGCCGGATGGTGGTGATGGCTTCCTGGCGCAAAAAACGTTGTCACACGAACGACCGTCTCCGTCCAGGTTGGGGCCGAACGTGTTTCGTCTGGCGAATGCATCTGCCGCTTTTTCCAGCCTAATGTATATTGGGATGTAGGCCCGAGTTCAATCGCTCATCCGCACCGCGGAATTTGCGTAACCGGGCTAAAAACGAACGAACAAGGATCGATCCGTGGCAGTTCGTACAAGAGCACCCAAACTCCGCCGACAATGGATCGCGCGGCCAAATGCGTTGGCCGCGCTCGGTAACACGCTGGACTTTGCTCTGGTGCTCCTCACGGCACCGGCGGGTTATGGCAAAACGGCTCTGGCGTCGCAGTATGCGGCGAGCCAGCCGTCGGTCTGCGCCTGGCTGACGCTCACCGCGGAAGAGCGTGACCCGACCAACATGGCAGGCATGATGCGGGAGAGCATTCTCGGGCTGCATCCCGAACTCCGGACTGTGGCGCCCGCCGAATGCGCCGAACCGCAGCCAACCGCAAAGACGCTTATTTCGCTGCTGTCCGCGCAGGGGGTCGCGCCCCTCACCCTGGTCCTGGACGATCTGGGAAGTGTCGATGACGCGCCGCGCGCGATTGAGCTCCTCTACACGCTTGCGCGAAACGCGCCGGAAGGCATAACGTTTTTAGCGCTTTCACGAGCGCTCCCCCGGCCGGCGCCCGATCCGCTCGTCGCCCGCCAGCAGGCAACCATCCTCGGTCCATCCCTCCTCAGGCTGCACGAGGACGAGGCCCGCGAAATGATCGCCCGTCTGCGCGGCGTGCGGCCGGAGCTCGTCGCTTCGGACGATGTTGCAGACGCCCTCGTGGACTCGGAGGGATGGCCTGCCGGACTCGCGCTGGCCGAGCAAGCCAGGGGCATGGTGGAGGATCGAGGCGGCTCCAGCGCCGACAAGGCGGCCGATCTGATCGACGAATACCTTGCCAGCGCCGTTTTCGCGGAGGTTCCTCCCGACACGCTCAAGTTCCTCCGGCACGTGTCGATGCTCGATTCCTTCTCCGAGGCCCAATGCGCTCGGGCGGGCGTGCAGGACTGGGGCACGGGATTGCATGATGCCCAGCGCCTGAATCTGTTTCTGTCGTCGACCGGGGCCGCCGGCGCCCCGCGGATTTATCGCATTCATCCACAGGTGCGGGCCAGTCTTCAACGCGCGTTCGCCCGCCTGAATCCCGGCGAATATGCGCGAGCGAGCTCGGCAAAACCAAGCGCTGAGGCGCAGACGGGCGCTGTCACGGTATCAGAGCCGCTCAACGGCAACCGAATCGAGGCGCGCGGCTTTGGCGTTGGGCGGGTCTGGCGGAACGGCGAACTCATGACGGCGGCGCAGTGGGGCTACAACATCCCGCGCGAGCTGCTGTTCTTCATGCTGACCGCAAAAACATCGACCCGCGAGCGCATCGGCGGCGTGTTTTGGCCGGACGCCAGCACATCGACCATGCAGCGCGGCTTTCACAACGCGAAGTTCGCCATTCGCACTGCCCTCAAGGATCAGGCGATCGTGTATGCCGACGGGGTGTATTCAGTCAACACCTCGCTCGACCTGACGTATGACGTGTGGGACTTCGAGAAGCTGGTTGCGGCGGCCGGGCGCGCCGGACACGATGAAGCGCTGAAGATGTACTTGTCCGCGGCGGAGCTGTATACCGAGGATTTCCTGGTCGATTCGACCCTCGATTGGGCGCTCGAGACACGCCGCAGGCTGCAGACGAAATTCGTGCGCAGTTGCATCGAAGCGGCCGGCCTGGCGTTGCGGCGGAATCAGCCCGAATTGATCTCCGAGCTCCTGATGCGGGCGTACTACCATGATCGCACCCGCGAAGAGCTTGCGCGCGCCCTGATCGTCACGCAGGCCGTCATGGGCAATCGCACGGCGGGCCTTGAGACCTATGCCGATCTCTCGACGGTGCTCCGGCGCGAATTGAGCATCAATCCACAACCCGAAACGGAGGAATTGGCGCGGCGCCTGCGGCTTGGCGCGCCTGTAACCGACCTGCTGCCCCCCTTGCGCCGGTCTCAGTCCTGAGCGCGCCATGACGATGCTGATCCGAAAATTCGACCACCGCGGGCGCGAGCGGGCGCGCTATGAAGGCGAAGTCATCGAACGCAGCGCGCGGGCTGTGCGCCTCCGCGCGGTGTGGCGCACGCCGCCGGTCGCGCTGCCCTATGTGACGATCGAGACCGGCGATGTCGTGATTGAGGACTTCTATGCCGATCAATGGCGAAACGTAATGGCGTTCCACTCCGGCACAACGGGAAAACTCAAGGGATGGTACGCCAACGTCACGCGCCCGGCGCAGATCTCGCAGGATGTCATTGACTGGGTCGATCTGGCGCTCGATGTGTGGATGTCGGCGGACGGCGACTTGCGCATCCTGGACGAAGATGAGTTTGAAACGTTGGTCAGCGAGCTCGAGGCGGAGGTCGCCGCGACCGCCCTTGCCGAGGCCGAGCGGGCCGCCGACGACCTGCGCGCGCGCTGGCGCGCGCATGCCAACGACCGGATCGCGGTTGCCCTGGCCGATCGGGGCTGGACGATCGGCACGGCCGAGTCGTGCACCGGCGGCCTGATCGGCGACACCCTGACCGATCGGGCGGGAAGCTCGGCCTATTTTCTGGGCGGGATCATTTCGTACGACAATCGGATCAAGCGCGAACGCCTCGGGGTGCGGGCCGAGACCCTGGAGACCGCCGGAGCGGTGAGCGCCGAGACCGCGCTCGAAATGGCCCGGGGGGCGCGCCGGGCGCTCGGCGTCGATGTCGCCCTGAGCGCGACCGGAATCGCCGGGCCGGGGGGCGGGAGCGCCGAAAAGCCGGTCGGGCTTGTCTGGCTGGCCGTCAGCGCCCCCGGAGTCGAACGCGCCGTGCTCCATGTCTGGCCATTTGACAGGGCCGGCAACAAACGCGCGAGCGCCGACGCGGCGCTCAGGCTCGTGCTCCAGGCGTTGGAAGCGGGCCCCGCGGAGTAAATCCGCCGCGCCCGTACAATTGCGTCATGATCGACCTTGATCGCGCGTTCCGCATCCCGTTCAAAGACCCCGCCTGGACGTCGCGCATTGGGCTGGGCGCCGTGATCCAACTGGTCCCGATTCTCAACTTCGCCGGGCTTGGGTATCAACTCGAGGTGATGCGATGCGCGCGCGATGGCGACGATGCGACACTGCCGACCTGGGACAACCTGTCGGCGCTCTTTTCGCGCGGGGCGCGCATGTTCGTCGTTGACCTGATCTACGCGCTTCCAATCATCCTCGTCTTCTGTGGTTTCTACGCGGCCTGGTTCGGGCTGATGTTCTCCTTCATTCCGCTCAGCGGCGGACGCTCAGGCCCGAGCAGCGAGTCGATTCTGGCCATGACGACGGGCATGATGGCGGCCAGCGTTGGCTTCACCTGCGTGTTCGTGCTGCTGTATTTGTACCTGCTCGTGATCATGATCTTGATCCCGCTGACGCGGGTGCAAATGCTGCGGACCGGCAGTGTCGCCGCATGCCTGCGGCTCGGGGATCTGCTCCGGCTTTTCCGCCAACGACCCGGCGAATACCTGGGCGCTTCGCTGATGCTGGCCGGGTCGGCCTACGCGGGCAGCCTCTTGAGCATTCTGGGACCCCTGCTCCTGCTCATCACCCCGTATGCGAACGTCGTAGCCGGCCACGTGTACGGCCAGCTTGCGCGCGAGACGCCCGCGCCGATCGGGCCGGTTGCTGGCTAACGAAGCGCATGCCTCGACAAGTCGACGCGCGCCCAACCCCGCTCAGCCAGGCGGCCGAATTCTGGACCGCCCAGCAGCGCCAGGCCAGTTCGCTGCACGAAGTGTCGTATCGGGGCTGCTTCAAGCCCCAGTTGCCGGCCTATTTCATCAACCGCTTCAGCCGGCCAGGCGATCTGGTCTACGACCCCTTCAGCGGGCGCGGCACAACCGCGCTGGAGGCCGGTCTGCTCGGGCGGGCGGTCGCCGCCAACGACGTCAACCCACTCAGCCGGATGCTGCT
>JAGOCU010000008.1:0-7811 GCA_017998555.1 Thermoflexales bacterium | reverse complement strand
GGGATTTGGATCAACACCCAACGTTTTACAAAGACGTCCAACATCTGGGGCGTCAGCAACAACACCCGCGGGACCAACACCAACCGGGTGGTTGTCTTTCAAAAATCATGAATCAGGAACAGCTCGACCACATCGCCCGCGATATCGGCACACCGTGCTATGTCTATGACGCGGAACGCATCCGCGAAAACTACCGGGCGATCTCCGGCGCCTTTTCAAGTGACAGGCCGCCGTTGATTTGCTTTGCGGTCAAGGCGAATGGCAATCTGAGCGTGCTGCGCCTGCTGCGCGAACTCGGGGCCGGCTTTGATGTGGTGAGCGCCGGGGAAATGCAGCGCGCGCTGCGGGCGGGAGCCGCGCCCGAGACCATCGTCTTTGCCGGGGTCGGCAAGACCGATGCCGAACTCACGGCCGCGCTGGAGGCCGGGATCGGCTGGATCAACGTTGAGAGCGCGCAGGAACTCGGTGTGCTGAGCGAACTGGCATCCGCAATGGGCCGCACGCAGCGGGTCGCCCTGCGGATCAATCCCGGTGTCGACGCGCACACCCACCGCTATATGACGACGGGTAAGGCCAGCAACAAGTTCGGCATCGAGCGCGAGACCGCCCTGGACATCGCCCGGCGCCACGCCGACTTCCCGGGCGTGAGCATCGAGGGCGTTCATTTTCATATTGGGTCGATGGTGACCGAACCCGAACCGTATGTGGCGGCGGTGCAAATCGCGCTTGCCCTGATCGCTGAGTTTCGGGCGTTGGGGGTGGCCATCAACACCCTGGACATGGGCGGGGGCTTTGGAGTCGCGTATACCGCCGACCAAATTGCGGCGCCGCTGGGCGAGATTGCCGCCGCAATTCTGCCGCTGATCAAAGCTGCGGGACTTGAGCTTCACCTCGAGCCAGGGCGCTACATCGTCGCCGACGCCGGGCTGCTGCTCACCCGCGTTTTGTATACAAAAAACAATGGGGGCGTGAATTACGCCGTCGTCGATGCGGCGATGAACGACCTCATCCGACCGGCGCTCTATGGCGCGCGCCATCAGCCCACGCTTGTTGGCGCCAAGCCGCCGGGGAACTCGTTGCTATACGAACTGGTTGGACCGGTGTGCGAGTCAGGCGACTTCCTCGCCCATGAGGCCGAGTTGCCGATGCTGGAGCGCGGGGCGTTGATTGCATTCGGGCACGCCGGCGCGTATGGGATGAGCATGGCGTCAAACTACAACACGCGCCCGCGCGCGCCCGAAGTGCTGGTGGATGGCGCGACCTGCCGAATCATCCGGCCGCGTGAAACGCTCGAACAATTGATGGCCGGCGAGTGATTTCAGGCTGTTTTCGAGTTGACGCTGACATCCGCGGGATTACAATCCAGGTATTGGCGTAATTGCCTATGCCGGGCTCGCGAGATTGTGCGGGCACCAGCACCAAATCCAAATAGGAGAAGCATTTCATGAAGTCCAAGATGACGATGCCCGTGCTCTCGCGGCGCAAGTTCCTGGTTCTGACGGGCCAGGGCGCCGCCGCCGTTGCGTTGGCCAGTTGCGCCGGCGCCGCGCCAGCCGCCCCGGCAGCGACCAACGCTCCCGTCCCAGCCGCACCCGCGAAAGTCTCAGGCAAGGTTGAATTCCTTGCGTGGGGCGACACCGGCGACATTGCCTCGTGGGAGACTTTGCAGAAGACCTATCTGCAGAAAAATCCCGATGTCCAACTGACGGTGACGCCGATCACCGATCCAGGCAACAACTTCTATCCGAAGCTGCAGACCTCGATCGCGGGCGGGACACCGCCCCAGGTCGCGTCCTTCCAGGGCTGGGAGTGGCAGGTCTATGCCGACAAGGGCGTGCTGGCGCCGATCGACGACTTGATCAAGCGCGACAAGGCTGAGGCAGCCTATCCCGATCTCAAGTCGATGAATGACAGCACCATTCGCAAGGGCAAGCGCTACATGGTCCCGATGCAGCTCGCCACGATGCTGATGTACTACGCCAAGAAGCCCTTCCTGGAGGCTGGTGTCCCGTTCCCGACCGATGACTGGACCTATGACCAGTTCATCGACATCGCCCGCAAACTGACGAACCCGGCCAAGAAGATGTGGGGCATACAGCCGAACAACAACTGGTACCGCGACATCCACTGGATTCGCGCCACCGGCAAGACCGAGTTCGACAGCATCATGGATCCCAAGAAGGCTCAGTTCAATCAGCCCGAAATCGCCGCGGTGCTGCAGCAGGTCGTCGTCGACTGGGCCTACAAAGACAAGATCGCCCCGACATCGGCCGACATGACCGGCGGGGCCAACCAGATCCAGACGGGCAACACCGCGATGCGCTACGACGGCCCGTGGTTCTTCCCATCGATGAACTCGCAGAAGCTGCGCGACGACAAGAAGAACGTCGAATTCGACGTCGTCCTCATGCCGAAGCAGGCCGACGGCAGCCGCCCGCATCGCGGCTGGGCCGAAGGCATCGCCGTGCTCAAGACCAACAACATCGAGGGGGGCTGGTCGCTGGCGAACTACTTCAGCGGCGAGGAAGGCCAGAAGATCTACGCGACAAACACCGGCCGCATCCCGAGCATTCAGAAGCTCGTCAACGACTGGTGGATTCCGACCGTCGCCGACGCCGGTTTCGGAGTCAAGAACGGCAAAGCCTTCATCGAGGCCAACAAGAACACCCAGCTCGACGTCGTCAGCGGCGTTCCCCGCTCGAAGATGTGGGCCGAGGTCGTCAAGCCGACCGCCTATGATCCGATGGTTGCCGGGACCAAGAAGGCGAGCGAAGTTCTGGCGGATGTCGACGCCAAGCTCAACAAAATGCTCGACGAGTACTGGGCCGCCAACAAATAGCCGCGTCCGACAGACGCAAGTTGCAGTAAAGAGGGGCGCACGGATGTGCGCCCCTCCTCGCATACGGCAAGGCAGCTTCCCGAGACGATATCCCCGGCGCGTGCCGGGGCGGGGATATCGTCTCGGGAAATCTGCCTACTTCGTGGTTCTTGGGGTTCAGGACTATGGCAACAACCTCTTCCTTCTTCCGTGCGCCCACCCGCGTGCAGCTCCGCGAATGGCTGGACGGCTATCTATTCGCCCTGCCCTTCATCATCGGTTTTCTCGTCTTCTTCCTCTTCCCGATGGGCTATTCGGCCTGGCTGGCCCTGCAGAAGTGGGACCTCATCGGCGAGCCTGTGTTTGTCGGCTTCGGTAACATTCAGAAGGCCCTCACCGACGAACTTGCGCTCAAGAGCCTCTACAACAGCGCCTTCTATACAGTGTTCGCTGTGCCGTTCCAGCTCGTCATCGCATTCCTGCTTGCGCTTGCGCTCACCCAGCGCATCCGATTCAAGGAATTCTATCGCGCCGGGTTCTATCTGCCGATCATCATCCCGGTCGTCGCCAGCGCCGTCGTGTGGCAGCGCGTCTTTCATCCGGACAGCGGGATCATGAACAATCTGATGGGCATCTTTGGCGTGCCGCCCCAGAAATGGCTGTCCGACACCAACCTGGTCAAACCGGCCTTCATCTTCATGTCGTTCTGGAGCATCGGGCGCATGATGGTGATCTTTATCGCCGGGTTGGGCAACATCCCGGCGTCGCTGCTGGAGGCGGCCAGCATCGACGGGGCCGGCAAGCTGCGCCAGGTGATCTCGGTCACCGTTCCGCTCATGACCCCGCTGATTCTGTACAACTCGATCATCGCCCTGATCAACTCCTTCCAGTCCTGGATTCCGGCCGATATCATGACCGAGGGCGGGCCCGAAAACTCGACGCTCTTCGTTGTGCTTAACATCTACCGCCAGGGGTTCAGGTTCTTCAACATGGGCTATGCCAGCGCCCTGGCCTGGGAACTGTTCGTCATCGTCCTCGGGCTGACCCTCGTGCAATTCATCACCTCGCGCAAGTGGGTGTATTACGAGCAATGACAAAAGCAAAGCTCACCCCCCGCCAGATCAAGGAGAACATTGGCCTGGGCGTCCTGCAGATCGTGTTGTCGATCGCGGTGTTCTCGTTCCTCGTGCCGACGCTGTGGATGGTGTCGTCATCCCTGAAGTCCAGCACCGAGATCTTCGCCAACCCCATCGTGTGGATCCCGGCGGAACCGCGCTGGCGCAATTACGTCGAGGTCTTCAACTCGCCGGCCCTGCCGATGCTGCGCTTCGCCTTCAACACGTTTGTCATCACCGGCCTGGCCGTGCTCGGCGCGGTGCTGTCATCGGCCGCCGTCGGCTACAGCCTTGCCCGCATCCGCTTTCCCGGGCGCGATATCCTGTTCGCGCTGATGATGGCGACCACGCTGCTGCCCGATATCGTGATGTTGATTCCGCGCTTCATCATCTTCCGCAACCTGCCCATGCTGGGCGCCAACGAAGCGGCGAAATTCAGCAACGAACTGCTCAATATCTTCCCCTGGATCAATCGTCCGACCTGGCTTGACACGCCGCTCCCGCTGATCGTGCCGTTCTGGCTGGCGGGGACCGGCCTGTACGTGTTCCTCATGCGCCAGTTCTTCAAGGGCATCCCGATGGAGCTCGAAGAGGCGGCCGTGATGGACGGGGCGAGCCGCTGGGCGATCTTCTGGAAGATCCTGCTCCCGCTGGCCAAGCCCGCGACCGTCAGCGTCGCCGTGTTCGCCCTCTTTCAGCACTACAACAGCTATCTCGAGCCGGTGATCTTTCTGAACAACAAGGACAACTGGGTCTTGTCGATGGCGCTGCGGGCATTCAACGACACCTACAACTCGCAGTGGGAGTTGGTCTTTGCCGCCTCGACCGTCATGGTCATTCCCATGATCATCCTGTTCGTCATCGCCCAACGTTACTTTGTCGAAGGCATCGCGACCACGGGCTTCGGCGGACGATAGCTCACCGCCAATCTCGGTTTCAACAGAAGAAGGGAAGAACGAAGGAAAAAGACCGGCACCCTTCCTTCTTCCTTTCTTCTGTTGAATAGCCGCGACCGGGACGAGATGTGTCCCGACGCATTTTGAGTTCTGCGCATGCCTGACTTCGACACGCTGCTCGGCTCGCCCGAGTTCTTCGAAAACCCATACCCGGTCTACCGGCGTCTGCGCGAGGAGGCGCCCGTCTATTGGTGCGCGGCCTGGAACGCCTGGGTGCTCACCCGCCATGCGGATGTGGTCGCCATCCATCGTGACCCCAGGACGTTTTCCAGCCACGGACGCGTGTCGGCCCAACTCGATCGGCTGCCCGAGCCTGTCCGCAGCGAGGTCGGCCTGCTGCGCCGGCACTACTCGGTCGGGCTCACCCACTCCGACCCGCCCGATCACACCCGGCTGCGGGCCCTGGTCAGCAAGTCCTTCGCCCCAAGCCTGATCGAGTCGCTGCGCCCGAAGTTCGAGGCGATGACGGCCGAGCTGCTCGACGCGGTGGCGGGCAAGCCAACCTTCGACGTCATGGAGGCCCTGGCGTATCCGCTGCCGGCGACCATCATCGCCGTCATGCTGGGCGCCCCGGCGTCGGATCGCGACCTGCTGCGCAAGTGGGCGTTTGACGTCAATAACCTGCACGCCCGGCCGGGCCAGCCCGATCCCCAAATCACTCTCGCCACCCAGCGCGGACTGGCCGACTTCCGCGCCTATCTCGCCGATCTCATCGAGGATCATCGCCGCCACCCGCAGGTCGATGTGCTCAGTCACCTCATGGCCGCCCGTGAGCAGGGCGACGCCCTCAGCGACGACGAGCTGGTCTCCACCTGCGTCACGCTGTTTGTCGCCGGGCACGAGACCACCACTCACGCCCTGTGCAATGGGCTGATCGCGCTGCTGCGCCACCCCGCCCAGCTCGCCCAACTCCGAGCCGAGCCCGCGCGCGTGCCCGAAGCGCTCGAGGAACTGCTGCGCTACGACACCTCGGTCCAGCGCAGCGCCCGCCGCGTGACCGAGGAGGTCGAGATCGGCGGACAGCGCCTTCAAGCCGGCCAGATCGCGCTGGGGATGATTGGGGCGGCCAACCACGACCCGGCCCTGTGCGCCGATCCCGATACGTTGGACATCAACCGCGCGGCGGTCAAGCACAGCGCCTTCGGATTTGGCATCCACTTCTGTCTGGGCGCGCCGCTGGCCCGGATGGAAATCCCCATCGCGCTGGGGCAACTGCTGGCGCGCTTCCCGCGCCTGGCGCTCGACCCGACCCGCCCGCCGCGCTGGCGGCGCGACGTCGCCCTGCGCGGCGTCGACGCGCTGTGGGTCAACACCTGACCTGGCTTACGCCAAAAGTGTTTTGTTGGGAAGAGCAGGCCCCGCCCCGGCGTACGCCGGGGCGGGGCCTGCTCTTCCCAGAAAAGTAGCCGTCGCCTGATATCCCGGTACACTTGCGATCTCAACCATGCAGCCTTCCGTCCTCCTTGCCCCCGCCGCCGGTGACGCCCTTTTTCGGGGCTTTGACCGCCTGGCCGAATTGCTCGCCTACACCCTCGGCCCCAGCCAGGGTCATGCCCTGAGCGAAAGCCTGACCAGCCGGGCGAACCGGCCCGAGTTCGTCAGCGATGCCGCTGTGCTCGCCCGCCGGATGATGCAATTCCCGGACCGGGCCGAAGACGTGGGCGCGATGCTGCTGCGCCAGCTCGTGTGGCGGGTGCACCTGAGGGCCGGGGATGGCAGCGCGACCGCAGCCGTGGTCGCCCAGACCCTCCTGCGCGAAGGCCGCCGCCTCGTCGCGGGGGGGGCCAACCCAATGCGCCTGCGGGCAGGCGCGGAGGCCGGTCTGCAGGCGGCCCTGGCCTCGATCGCCACGCAGGCTCGCCCGGTCCGCGACTATGGTGACTTGATCAGGCTGGCCCTTACCGCGACCGGCGAGGAACCGCTCAGCATCGCCCTGGGTGAGATGTTCCACAATCTCGGCAATGGCGCCCACATCGACATCGAGGAGTTTGCGGCGCCCTACATCGAGCGCGACTACCACGAGGGCGGGCGCTGGCAGGCGCGGATTTCGTCGCCCCACCTCTACACCGATGCGGCCGCCCACAAGGCGACGCTCACGCACTGCGCCGTCGCCCTGTTTGCCGGCGACGTGACCGGGTTTGAGCAAGTCGAACCCTTGCTCCGTTTTGCGCTCGAGCTCGCGCCCGAAGGCACAGACACGCCGGTTCGGGTCGCCCTGTTCGCCCATGAGATGCGCGGCGAAGCGCTTGGCGCGCTCATCGCCAACACCCAGCAGAAGAAGATCCAGGCCGTCGCCGTCGACCTGCGCCGGGCCGGGGCGCAGCGCGAGGCCGACTTTGACGACCTGGCCACCCTGACCGGCGCGACCGTCATCGCCCCGCATGCGGGCGGCCGGCTCGAAGCGCTCGGCCGAGGCGACATCGGCATGGCCACCCGCATATTCGCCGGCACCGAAGATGTCATCGTCGCGGCCGAAGGGCGCCAGGCGGCCCGCGAGAAGATCATCAAATCGCTCACCAGGCGGGCCCGCAACAAGACCCTGCCCGATGCCGAGCGCGACGACGCGCGCTTTCGAATCGCCCGCCTGATCGGCCAGTTGGGCACGCTCAAGATCGGCGCGCACACCGAGGCCGAGCGCACATCGCTGCGCCAGAAGGCCGACAAGGGGCTGCGCATTCTGCCGCTCGCGCTCGAGGAGGGCTGGCTGCCCGGCGGCGGAGTCGGGCTGGTTGCGGCGGCGCAAGCGGTTTCGGACCGCGCAGGCGAGCTGGCCGAGACCGACCCCGAGCTGGCCTGGGGGGCGCGCGCGCTGGCGACCGCCCTCGAGGCGCCCTTTCGGCGGATCCTGTCCAACGCACGGATTGACCCCGCGCCAAAGCTGGCCGAGGTGCGCGCGCGCAACGCCAGGCGCGGGCCAAAGGA
>JAGOCU010000180.1 GCA_017998555.1 Thermoflexales bacterium | reverse complement strand
CCATCGCCCGGGGCGACGATTGAGACGCGGGCGGAAGACACCGCCTCGCGCAGCCGCGCGACATCGAGTGACAACCACTCGGCAAGCGTTGGCGGGGTATGGTCAGAGTCCGAAGAACGCAAGCCCAGGAGCGTTTCGAATGGGTTCTTGGGCGCGTCCGGTTCCATGCTATTTCGCCTGTAATGCGGCGAGCACGGCCGCTTCGACCACCCGGATCGGGCTGTAGAGCTGTTTGCCGATCCATAGCTCGGGACGCGGATCCGCATAGTGCGCTTCGATCCAGGCCTGTCCGCGGCGCAGGGCCTCACGGGCCCCGGGAGTCTTCGAGTGGATAAGGGTCAGAATGGCGTAGGCGGTTTCCTCGGCGCTGCCGGCCCATTGCCCCCATGAGCCATCCGCGCGCTGTTGGGCGAGCAGCAGGCGGATGCTTGGGGTGATCTTCAGCCCGACAGCCGAATCAGGGTGCAGCGCAAGCGCCCGCACCGCGCAGAACACGGCATAGTATGGGCTTGCGTGCCACTTGTCCAGCCAGGAACCATCCGATCTGCGCGCTGCCAGCAGGAAATCCGTGGCTTTGGTGATCTGGGAACGATAGCGGTTGGCGCCACGGCCGAGAACAAGGGCTTCGAGCACATGCGCGTTTGCGCTGACCGAGGCGTTGCGCTCATTTGCCCAGCACACGAAACCGGCATTTGATTCAAAACGGAGTAGCACGGCCGGATCGATTGGGTTTCCCGCCATGGACAGCGCCGCCAGAACCAGCCCGGTGTCATCGGAATCCTGCGGAAAGTAGTCCTCCGATGCCCAGGAATTACCGCGCACGGGATCAAATGCGCCTTGAAGCCGCGAGACGACCTTCGCGCACAACGGCTCCCGTGCCAGATCTGGATTGACCGACAACAGAAAGTGCAGTGACCAGGCGGCCTCAAACATGTCAATCGCGAAAACCGTCGGGACACCCCCCTCGTGACGACTCTGGAGATTGCGCAGCCATATTGCGCTTTGTTCGTCCCAGGGCAACTTTCTCAAGGCCGCTGCCGTGGCCGCGGGAGACTGGCCATAGTGGCCAAGCGGTGAACGCAACCTCGGAATCAACTCGGGGCTCAGACTCCCGACCAGGGCTTCCAGCGAATAGATGAGCGAAGAATGACCATGGGTGAGTTGGTCGCCCGCAGAACGCACGAGCTTTTCCTGCATCAAGTCAATCACATCGCCATAATTCGGAACCTCAAGATGAATGCCGAGCTTGTTCAGCGACTGGATGAGGGTCGGAAGGTGGACTTCGAAGCCTACACTCTCATGGGTGGCAACCTGCCAGCGGGGCAGGCAACTGGTGAGAAAGGACAGCGCGCGCGAGGCCGGGAGCGCGCAGCGCGCCTTGAGCGCATCGGGCACGCTGCGCAGGGCGACCAACGCGGACAGCGTCGGCAACACGTCATGCGGGAATGGTCCTGACCACGAGCCTGATGGATTCTGGTGTCGCAGCAGCCAGTCCAGCGCCTCTGGAAAGGCAAGTTGGGATGGATCGTCTTTTGCTCGAACACGCGCCAGCCAGCCTGTGTCGTAGGCGCTTGTCGTCAGGAGGCCGCCGCCAAAACCAGGGCGATAGTCTCGTCCGATTTCGGCGAGAAGCCGCTCGACTTGAATTGCGGCCAAAGCCGTCGCCGCTGTCATTACATAACGATTATAATCCAAACGTGATCGGAAACGGGCCTCCCGCAAGTACGCCGCTTGGATTGTCTCTGAACGCCGCGCCGAGCGCGCAGACGATCCGTATGCGGTCGCTCAATTTTCTGATTGTGGCAACTGCAGTGGGTCTTGTGGGCCAGGTCTATTTCTCGGGGGGCTCGCCTGGCGACCTCGTGGTGTTGCTTTGCCTGATTGCGCTCGTTTTCGTGCGTTGGCAATCTCGCCGTGGCCGGCTGAAAAGCGTGCACCTTTGGGTCTTCGCGGTCATCAACGTCATTTCTGTTTTCTTTGCCCTGTCGAGCCCATCGAGTATTGCCATCGTGCTTGCGGCGCCGCTCGCGTCGCTTGCCATCGCGGTGCTTTGGTTGCCACGGAAATTGATGACGCTGATGACGGTGCTGACGCCGTTGCTGATGGCGATCATCAATCTGATCGGACATGGCGCCGAGTTGGTTCGTGGCGAGTATCGGGAAGCAGCCTACCTGACGGTATGCGTCTTCATCGTTGGTCTGGTGGTTGCGCAGTTCATCCGCCAATTCTCGGTCTGGCTCATTGAGCTTAACGATCGCGCGGCCGAGGACAACCAGAAACTGCAGATCGCGCGGGATACGCTCGAGCATCAGGTCGCGGAGCGCACTCGCCAGTTGCAGGAACAGAATGCCAGCCTTGACGCGGCCCGCCTGGAGGCGCTGCGCCTGTCGCGGGTGAAAACCGACTTTCTGGCAACCATGAGCCACGAGATTCGCACGCCGATGAACGGCATCCTCGGCATGTCCGAACTGCTGCTGAACATGCCGCTGCACCCCAAGCAGCGCGAATATGCCCAGACTGTCTACGAATCGGGCGAGGCGCTGATGACGGTCATCAATGAGATCCTCGACTATTCGCGATTGGAGTCAGGCACCCTGCACTTTGAAGTGACCGACTGCGATCCGCGCCCGATCTGCGGTGACGTATTGCGCCTCATGAGCGCGCGGGCGACCGAGAAGTCGATCGCACTCCGGCCGCTCGTCATCGAAGGCGCCCTGGATTGCTGTCAGGCAGATCCGGCACGCCTGCGCCAGGTGCTGTTGAATCTGGTCGGGAATGCGGTCAAGTTCACCGACCAGGGCGAAGTGAGCGTGCATGTGTCAGGCGGAGGTGGCCGCGTCCGCTTCGTTGTGCAGGATACCGGGATTGGGATTGGTTCCGAGTATCAGAATCAACTGTTCCAGCCCTTTACACAGGCCGATGTTTCCAGCACGCGCGCCTACGGCGGGAGCGGCCTCGGTCTGGCCATCTGCAGGCAATTGATCGAGCGCATGAACGGGGAGATCGGCTTTGAAAGCGAACTCGGCAAAGGGTCCAGTTTCTGGTTCTGGCTGCCCGCCTGTGATGGCGATAACACACGTGCAGACACCAAGAACTCCTGACCGAACCTCTTCTGCGAGATGATAGCCCCCGCTCCGGCGTACGCCGGAGCGGGGGCTATCGTCGCGTCGGAGGTAATCAGCCGGAAATCTTCAGGCATTCAATCGCCGGATGCGCGGCCCCTGGGGTCCATCTTCCACGTCAAAGCCGGCGGCCCGGATTTCCTGGCGCAGCGCGTCCGCATCCTGCCACCGCCGTTCCTGGCGCGCTTGCTGGCGCTGGGTCGCCAGGGCCGTGACAGCGTCTGGCGGCGTGTCCTGCGCGGGCTTCCACGCCGCCAGGCCCAGCCCAAGCACCCGATCAAACTCAAGCAACGTGGCTTTCTTTGCGCCGGGTGGCAGGTCGCTCTTGAGCAGGTCCCAGGTCAGCGCAAGCGCGCGGGGCATGTTCAGATCATCGTTAACCTGTTCCTCAAAACGACTCAGGTAGCCAACGTCTGCCAGACCGGGTTCGCCCCACCCATGCGCGGCAAGGCGCAGGCGATTCAGCGCCGTGGCAGCGCCGGCGAGCCCTTCCCAGGTGAAGTTGAGCTTGGACCGGTAGTGCGCGCCGAGGCAAAGGAATCGCCACACCAGCGGCTCATAGCCCTCATCGATCAGCGTCTGCAGACGCAGGAAGTTGCCCATCGACTTGCCCATCCGGCTGGCGTCAATCTGCAGAAAATATCCGTGCATCCAGAAGTTGGCCAGGCGCGTGTTGTGGCAGGCCTGGGTCTGGGCGATCTCGTTGGGGTGATGGACCATGATGTGGTCCTCGCCGCCGCAATGGATGTCAAAGTAAGGCCCAAGATACTTGACCGCCATGGCTGAGCATTCGATATGCCAGCCCGGGAAACCGGTCCCCCAGGGGCTCGGCCACTCCATCTGGCGCGGCTCGCCGGGCGGGCTGAACTTCCACAGGGCGAAATCGGTGGGGTTGCGCTTCTCGGCCATCTCGACCCGTGTGCCGGCCTGGAGGCCCTCGATGTTCAGACGGGCGAGATAACCGTAGTCTTCGACCTTCGAGGTGTCAAAGTAGATCCCATCCGTTGTGCGATAGGCGCATCCATTGGCTTCAATGGCCCGGATGAAGTCGATCTGCTCGGGGATGTGATCGGTCGCGCGGCACCACACATGGGGCGGCTGAATGTTCAATCGCTCCAGATCGCGCTGGAACTCGCGGGTGTAGAGCTCGGCGATCTGCCAGGCGGACATGCCGGTGCGCAGCGAACCCTTTTCCATTCGATCCTGTCCGGTGTCGGCGTCCGAAGTCAGGTGGCCGACGTCGGTGATGTTCATGACGTGCCGGACGCGGTAGCCATTGAACTCGAGCGCACGCCGGAGCGTATCCTCGAAAATATAGGTCCGCAGATTGCCGATGTGGGCGTAGTCGTAGACGGTTGGGCCACAACCGTACAGGCCAACATCACCCGCCCGCAGGGGCTGGAAGTCCCGCACGCTGCGGGTGTAGGTGTCGAACAAGCGCAGGTTCATAGGGCGCTGTCCTCGGTCTTTCTCCGTTCCGCGACGAGATTCGCCATGCGGGCCGCGCCTTCTGACGCGTGCTCGCGCAGGCCTTCGATGACGCCGGCCTGATTGGCGGCGGGCTGGTTCTGGCTGACCTTCCACTTGCCGGCCATGCGGGTGATGACGAGCTCAACTCCCACGATGCCGAGCATGAGCTTCTCGGTGTAGTCGGCGGGCGCGTCGGAGACATGCCATGGCTCCTCACGCGCGGCCTCGTGCGTTTCGGTGAGCGCGGCAAGGTGCGGGCGCAGCCAGGCCGGGTCGTCGATGACCCGCAGTGAACCGTAGACGTGGACGACGGCGTAGTTCCAGGTCGGGACGACTTTGCCCGTCTCCTGCTTGGTCGCGTACCACCCGGGGGTGATGTAGCTGTCGGGTCCCTGGAAAATGGCCAGCGCCTCGACCTGCGGATCAAATTCCTTCCAGAGCGCGTTGGCCCGCGCTACGTGGCCGCGCAAAATACCCTGCGGGCCGCCTTCGGCGTGCAGGCGCAGCGGAATGTGGTTGGCGTTGAGGCCGTCGGCGGTCAGCGTCACCAGGGTTGCGAGCGGATGGGCGGTGATCAGCGCCTGTAGGACCTCGGGGCGAGATTCGTCGAAATGAGCAGGGATGTACATCAGGTTGCCGAGCCTACCACCAGGCGGGCTTGGGGATGCGCACGCAGACCTGGCCCGCCCGTATTTCCACGGCATAGCGGGCCAGGCGGCC
>JAGOCU010000179.1 GCA_017998555.1 Thermoflexales bacterium | reverse complement strand
TATGCCGCGCGCGGCGTGGGCGCGTTTGTTGGCCCGCTCATCATGATGAGCCTGATCGTCCCCACGGCGCCGCGCGATTTTGTCAAGGCGATCGGCCTGGCCTACATCATGGCCGTGGCAGGATACGCCCTCTTTGGCATTTCCACTGCGCCCCTGGCCGGCGTCATCGGCGTGGCAATGGGCCACTTTGGAGGCGCCTCGGTATCGGCTTTCAGCCGCGGCTTCGTCCAGCGCGAGACCCCCGACGCGCTGCGCGGGCGGGTGCTGGCCGTTGACGGCATGGGCACGTCGGTGGTGACCACGGTCTCCACCTTGATCGTGGGAACGATCGCCACGACCTTCACCCCGGCGACTGGCGTTCTCAGCGGCGTGGCCGGAACCGCGATCACCTGCGCGCTCTGGATCGTTGTCGTTTCCCGGCTGACGGCCGACAAACCCAAATCCGAGCTCCGGCCGCAATAGCGGGCCTATAATCCCGCGGTTACGAGAGATCTCCCTTATGTAAGACTGCGGGTGTGAATACACGCCTCAAATGATCCAGCGCCGCCAGGACGCAGCGTGTTTCGCCATCTTGTTGCGCGCCATTGCGCCATCCCGACATGATCCAAAGCCTTTCCTCGTCCATCAAAGAACTCGTCATCGGCAAACCGCTGTCGACGGATGACGCCCAGCACCAGGCGATCAGTAAGAAAGTTGGGCTGGCCGTGTTCGCTTCCGACGCCCTGTCGTCGGTCGCGTATGCCACGCAGGAGATCCTGGTCGTGCTCGTCGGGGCGGTCGTCCTGCTCGGCGGAACCGTGGCGGCGCAACAACAGGTCTTCCCGCTGGCCATCCCGATCGCAGCGGCCATCGCCCTGCTCCTGCTCATTTTGACGATATCCTATCGCCAAACGATATTTGCCTATCCCGACGGCGGCGGCGCCTACACCGTGTCACGCGACAATTTCGGCCCGACCGCGGGCATGGTCGCGGCCGCAGCGCTCCTCATCGACTACATCCTGACCGTATCGGTCAGCGTATCGTCCGGCGTGGCCCAGATTGCGTCGGCGTTTCCAGCGATCCTGCCCTATCGAGCCGAGGTCGCGATCGCCATTGTCATCATCATCACGGTGATCAACCTGCGTGGGGTGAAGGAAAGCGGCGCCGTGTTCGCCGTGCCCACCTACGGTTTTATCATCCTGATGCTGCTGACGATGGGGATCGGGGGCTTCAAGGCATTGACCGGGACTCTGGGCACTGTTCCAAACCCGCCCGAACTGACCCATGCGCTGCATGGCGCAGAGACGCTGGGCCTGTTCCTGATCCTGAAGGCGTTCAGCTCCGGGTGCGCCGCCCTCACCGGTGTCGAAGCCATCTCGAATGGCATTCAGGCCTTCAAAGAACCGCGCAGTCGAAACGCCGCCAATACGCTCCTGGTCATGAGCGGTTTGTTGGGTATCCTCTTTATTGGCACGACACTGCTCGCCACCGCCACGCAGGCCGTCCCCTCTGAAAGCGAAACCGTCATCTCGCAAATCGCCCGGACCGTCCTGGGCCAGGGAACCCTTCTGTATGGCGCGCTGGTGTTCGCCACAACGATGATTCTGGTGGTGGCCGCCAACACGAGTTTCGCGGACTTCCCGCGGCTGAGCGCGCTCGCCGCGCGCGATGGCTACGTGCCGCGCCAGCTCGGCGTGCGCGGCAGCCGATTGGTGTTCAACTATGGGATCGTGGCCCTGGCCGGCGCTTCATGTCTCCTGATTCTTGTTTTTGATGCCGAAGTCACCCGGCTCATTCCGCTGTACGCGATTGGCGTATTCCTCTCGTTCACCCTGTCCCAGTCCGGTATGGTTATGCGCTGGATCCGTTCGTCGCGGCTCAAACCCGGCGAGGCGATCGAAACTCCCGGCCATACACCCCTGCACTTCGACAAAGCGTGGCGTTGGAAGATGGCAATCAACGCCCTGGGCGCAACGCTGACGTTCATCGTGATGATCGTGTTCGCGATCGCGAAGTTTTCGGATGGGGCGTGGGCGATTGTGGTCCTGATACCGCTGCTCGTCTTTGGGTTCTATCGCACGCACAGGCACTATCGCGATGTCGCCCGCATTTTGAGCACCAAGTACGAAATGGCGCGGCCAAGCATCCGGCCAATGCGAACCATCATTCTGGTCGATGACGTGCACCGCGGCACGCACCAGCTTGTCGAGTTTGCAAAGTCGATTGGTCAGCCCTGGTTGGCCGCGCATGTGGCCATCAACCCGCTCAAGTCCGAAGTTGTGCAACGCAAGTGGCACGAGAGAATTGGCGAAGGCGAGTTGCACATCCTCTCTTCGCCGTTCCGTCAGCTCACTGAACCGATCGTGGATTTTGTTCTCCAGCAGCGTGACATGGACCCGTCTGGTTTTGTGCAGGTCATCATGGGCCAGTTGGTCATGGACACCCCCCAGGCCCGCATCCTGCATGCCAACAGCACCCTGGGCATCATGGCCGAACTGCAGCGCCACGATCGAATCGTGGTCACGGACGTCCCCTACCAGCTCCATGGCATGGATGCCGACAAGTTCCCGGCCAATGTGCTGGGCGAAACGACCTCGCATTCAGACGTCCACATCGCCCATGAGGGCAGCCATTCGGCCTGAGCGCGGGGCGTTGCCTATAATCGGGCTCCGAACCGGACATCATGATTCGAGATATTCTGACCCGCCAGGTGGCGGACGCCATCACGGCCGCGCAGGCCGCCGGTGATCTGCCTCAGTTCGACGTTCCCGAGATCAGCCTGATGCGCCCCCGGCCTGAGCTGGGCGATTACGCCTGCTCCGTGGCCATGCAGCTTGCCCGCATCGCCCGGCTGCCGCCCGCCCAGATCGCCCAGCGCATCGCCAGGCACGTCGTCAGCGATATCGCCACCATTGAAGTGGCCAGCGCCTACGTGAACTTCCGGCTGAAGCCCGATTTTCTGGGCCAGCAGGTGAATGCGGTGCTGCAGGCCGGCGGGCGCTGGGGCGACATCGACCTGGGCCGCGGGGCCGCCGCCCAGGTCGAACACGGCAGCGCCAATCCCACCGGCTACGCGACAATCGGCACCGGACGGAATGTCGTCACCGGGGACACGCTGGCCAATGCCCTCGACGCGGCCGGGTATACCGTGCACCGCGAGTGGTATGTCAACGATGCGGGCAATCAAATCCGCGCGTTTGGGGCGAGCCTCTTCAGCCACTACGCCCAGGCCCTGGGGCAGGACATACCCCTTCCCGACAAGGGCTATGCCGGCGAGGACGCGGTGGAAGTCGGGCGCGCGCTCGCGGCCGCCGAGGGCGATCGCTTCCTCGGGATGGAACGCGACGAGGCGACGCGCGAGCTGGGCCGGATGGGCATCGATCTGGTCATGGCCCGCATCCGCCTGACGATGTCCCGCCTGGGCATCCACTTCGACAATTTCTTCAGCGAGCGCAGCTTGTACACCAGTGGACGGGCCGAACGCGCCTTGACCGAGCTTCGCGCCAGAGGCCTGCTGATCGAGCATGATGGCGCGCTGTGGTTCAGCGAGGACGGCAGCCCAATCCGGGCAGGTCAGGGCAAACGCAAGACCAGCGATGAGTACGCCGAGAGTGAGGACGTACCCGAGACAAAAGGCAAACCCGCGCCCATCCAGGCGGTGGTCATTCGGTCCGCCGCCGTTGTCGCCAACCCCGATGAGCGGGCGACCTACTTCGCCAGCGACATCCCATATGCCTTGAACAAGGTCGTGGAGCGCGGATTCAATCCGGCCGTTTACGTGTGGGGCGAAGATCACCAGGCCGATGTGCCGCGGGTTTACGCGGCGGCGCGGGCGCTTGGCCTGCCCGAAGGATCCATCCGGCTGATCATCTATCGCTTCATCACGCTGATGCGGGGCGGCGTAGAGGTGCGCATGGGCAAACGCAAAGGCAACGCCATTCTGGTCGACGACGTGGTCGATGAGGTCGGGGTGGACGCCTTTCGGTATGTCATGCTCTCACGCTCAGTCGACACCAAATTCACCTTTGATCTCGATCTGGTCAAGGAACAAAAGAACGACAACCCGGTCTACTATGTGCAGTATGGCCACGCCCGGATCGCGTCCATCCTGAGCAAAGCAAAGGAAGAACTCGGCGTCGATCTCGACGCCGCATACGCCAGCGACTATCCGTTACCCGGAGAGCCCGCCGAGCTTGATTTGATCCGGCGCACGCTCGAGTTGCCCGAGATCATCGAGCTCGTCGCCACGAAGCTCGAGCCGCATCACCTCACCGCCTATGCCCAATCGCTGGCGGCCAGCTTCAGCAAGTTCTACGAGACGTGCTCGGTGCTCGGGCGCAAGGACTCAAGAAACGCCGAGCCCATTCTTTATCCGCGTCTCAAACTGTGCCGGATGGCCCAGATCGCGCTGGCCCGCGCCCTGCGTTTGATGGGGATGAGCGCGCCCGATCGCATGGATCGCCTGGCGGAAATGCCGGAGGACTGAACATGGGAATCAAGCCCGACAACTGGATTCGCCGCATGGCCCGCGAGCATGCCATGATCGAGCCCTTCGTGGAGCACTCGGTCCGGCAGGGCGTCATCAGCTACGGGGTGTCATCCTATGGCTACGACATCCGGGTCAACGGCGCGTTCAAGATCTTTACCAACGTCAACTCGGCCGTCGTTGACCCGAAGCACTTTGTGCCGGAGTCGTTTGTCGACTTCACCGGGGATGTCTGCATCATCCCGCCCAATTCGTTTGTCTTGAGCCAGACCGTTGAGCACTTCCGGATCCCGCGCGATGTGCTGGTGGTATGCGTCGGGAAAAGCACCTATGCCCGGTGCGGGCTGATCGTGAACGTCACGCCGCTCGAACCGGAATGGGAGGGCTACCTCACCCTGGAAATCAGCAACACCACGCCCCTGCCGGCCAAGGTCTACGCCAACGAGGGCATCGCCCAACTGCTGTTCTTCGCCGGCGACGGCCCGTGCGACCGGAGCTACAAGGACAAGAAGGGCAAGTATCAGTCGCAGACGGAAATCACGCTGCCCCGCATCGAATAGACCGCGCGCCAAATTGCGGAAAACGGATGGCCCCGGCTTTGCCGGGGCCATCCGTTTTCCGCGCCCTTACTCGTAACGGAGGGCTTCGATCGGGTTCAGTTTTGAAGCGCGCCAGGCGGGATACACGCCAAAGACGATCCCCACCAGGGCCGAGAATGACACGGCAATAACAACGGAGTCAATCGACACCAGCGCGCCAAACGCCCCATTCGAGGCCAGCGAGATGAGCTGGGCCAGCCCCCACCCCATCCCCACCCCGAGCAAACCGCCGAACAGGCCAATCAAGGCGG
>JAGOCU010000178.1:2540-5329 GCA_017998555.1 Thermoflexales bacterium | reverse complement strand
TCTGCCTATGCGAAGGGCAGTGCGACCGAGCGCGGCCCTCCCGCCGTGTAGCTTGTGATCGAGGCCGGCACGCGGAAACGCGCATCCGAGGCAAAGCGCCGACGGATCTCGGCAATCCCCGGCGCGTCGCCCGCCGACAGCGCCGCCAGTTCGTCCAGCGCACGAAGCTCATCACTTGCGGGTGTCTCGCCCGGCCCGCGCATCACCCCCCACACGTCCCATGGCAACAGCTCAACCTTGTTGAGGGCCGCGATGTCGCGCACCAGATCAGCTTGAACAAACCACTGCCCCCACATGTCGGCGATGCCGAAAACCGATGGATCGGCCGTGCCCGCCCGGCACATTTGCCAGGCCGTACCGCCATCCAGAAACTGGTCACGCGGCACATCGCCCGGATCGAAGTCCGGCTTGAGGATCCCCACCTGGAACGGGTCAAGCTGGACGTCCATCAGCCGCCAGCGCGTCGCCGGCCCATCCCAATACTCGACAACCCAGTGATCGACCCACTTGCCCGGCTCGAAGTATCCGGCAAACCCGCAGCGGGCACGGGCCGGGACTCCGAAGTGCCTGAGGATCGAGGTCGTGATTACGCTGAAATCGCGGCAGTTGCCGACCAGTCGTTTGTCCAACGGGCGCGACACGGTCAGTGGCGCATCGTCCAGCGCCACGATGCGTTCGAGTTGGCGTTCCACAAGGCGCAACTGGACTTCGGCCTCGCGCTCGGGGGTAAGGGTCAACCCGTATCGGCCCGCCCAGAACACATGGATGAGCAAGCCCTGCACGATCGGCCGGAGCGCCTGCGGATCGCGCGGCAGCCCGTCATACAAGGATGCCCGCTGCCCCGGGTCGGTGATCATCCCCTGGGTCCCAAAGTCGTGAGTTTCCATCGCGTGTCTAGAGGTCCGGATTCGGGAGCATGAACTCGCGGATCATCCCGACAAAGGTGTGCCAGGCTTCGATGAAACTGCGCAGCGTGCGCACGACCGGCCCATAGCCGTCGAACTCCGCGGGGGTCATCCCGTCGGCATCATAGCCGCGCCGGAAATCGGCGAACTTCGAGTACAGCGCGTCGACGATGGCCGGATCGACCGGCGCATCCATCCGCCTGGGATCCGGGCGCGTATCGCTCGCGTTGAACTTGAGTTGCCACTCGTACGGAATCGTCATGGCGACGTCGCCGCCGACGAATTCGGTCCAATGCAGGAAGTTGCGATAGGCGGCCGACAGTAGACGCGTGCGATAGCCGCGCGCCTGAAACAGCTCATAGGCCTTCTTGAAGCAGGCCACGCCCGACCACTCCAGATAATCGGCCGGGATGTCGACCGCGTTCTTCTTGGCCAGGACCTTGATCCAGTCATCCATCCGGCCGACCATCATCGTGGCATAGGGAGCCATTCCGGCGGTGTCAAGGCCGGCGGCATCGCGGCGCTTCAGGCCGCGCTCGACCGCCTCACCCACGGCCAGCACCTGCGGCACGCAGAAGCTGACGGTCACATTGACATTGACCCCGCGATAGGTCAGTTCCTCGGTCACAGCGATCCCCGCGCGGGTGGCCGGGATTTTCACCTGCATATTGGGCGCGAGTGACGCGAAGTACGTTGCATGCCGGAGGATCTCGTCCGGGTTGTTGTAAGCGGCCGGGTCCACCTGTATGGACAGCCGTCCGCGCCGGCCATGATCGCGCGCGAACACCGGAAGCAGGAGTTTTGAACCCGTCACGGCCAGCTCCTCGTAGATCTTCCAGGCGACCTGGGTCTCGCTCCAGGTCGGGTGCTCGGCGATCACCTGGTGGATGCGGTCCTTCCACAGATGCATTTCCTTCTTGAGCACGTTTCCGACGATGGACGGATTGCTGGTCGCCCCGACGGCCCCGCGCGCAATCGCATAGGTCAGTTCTTCAATCGAGCACGAATCGTTGAGATATTCCGTTGGCGAGATAAGGGTCGTCTCGTGCAGCGGACCGTTGTATTCAGGCACTGTCATGTTTACTCCTCAGATTCAAGAATTCGTGGACACGCGCGAGAATCGCGCGCCTGGGACCCCTCACCCGCGCCCTTCGGGCGCGGCCTCTCCCGGTGGGAGAGGCGACAGCGCTCGTCCAGGCGCACACATCCATGCCGCGACTTCTCCATTGCCCTCTCCCAGTGGGAGAGGGCGGCATGCGTCGCGCGATCAGCGCGACGCGTGCGGGTGAGGGGCGAATATGCGCTTGATGTTCCGCGCTCTGCTCTATGTGCCCCGAACCCCTCACCCGCGCCCTGCGGGCGCGGCCTCTCCCGGTGGGAGAGGCAACACCGTACGCCCGGGCGCAAGGAAACATCCAACACCTACAGCCCCAGCATGAACTGGAATACGAGATCGCGCATGCCCGGCAGGGCCGGCTCATGCCCGAAGTCCGGATACGTCAGCATCGACTTCTTGGCGGTGATCTTGTTGTAGGCCGCATACTGGGTCGAAGGCGGGCACACCGTGTCCATCAGACAGATCGTCCACAGCACCTCGGCCTTGATTCGACTCGCCAGATGCTGTATGTCGATGTAGCCGAGGTTCTCAAACACCCTGGCCTCCTTGAGGTGGCGCGGATCGTAGCGCCGGAAGAAGTCCTTGAGCTCATCGTAGGCGTCCTTGGCCTGGTCCATCTGCCACACCCGCAAATAGTCGCTCAGGAAGGGGAAAATCGGGGCCGCGCGCCGAATCCGAGGCTCCAGCGCCGCGCAGGCCACGGTCAGTCCGCCGCCCTGGCTCATCCCCATCGCCCCCACCCGCTCCGGATCGACCTCGGGCATGTC
>JAGOCU010000178.1:0-2440 GCA_017998555.1 Thermoflexales bacterium | reverse complement strand
AACGGGCCACCACCGTGCGGGATAATCCGGCGCGACATCCGCAGCCCAAATCATGACATCAACTTCGGTTCCCCCCGCCCGGGATCCTGGCGCCTGGATGCGCTTCTTCGGGATTGCCGCCGGCCTGATGATCCCGCTCTTTCTGGTGCGGCTGGTCGTCGACTCGTCGGTCAGGATGGTCTATCCCTTCCTGCCCCAGTTCGCGGCCGGCGCGCGACTCAGCATCGCGGATTACGGCTGGTTGATCTCGCTGCGTTCGTGGATTGGTTTTTTGTCGCCGGTGATGGGCATCGCCGCCGACCGCTATGGCCAACGGACGGTGATGGTCTTCGGTCTCGCGACGCTCACCCTGGGCTTCATCGGACTGCTCACCCTGAGCGGGTGGTGGGTGGCAGCCCCAATGCTGCTGCTTGGGATCGCTTCGTCGGCGTTCATTCCGACCCAGCAGGCCTTTGTCAGCGATCAAGCGCTATTTGCCCGGCGCGCGCGGGCCCTCGCCGCGGTAGACATATCGTTCTCTCTGACGGGCATGTTGCTGGTGCCGTTGATGGGCTGGATGATCGATGCCATCGACTGGCGCGCGCCCTTCGCGGTGCTGGCCGCCCTGTCCGCTCTGGCGATCCCCGTCATTTCCTTTCGCCTGCCTCCGGGACGGCACACGCGTCTCACCGGGGAAGCGCGGCCGGCGCTCAAGACCGTGCTGACGCGTCCCAATGTCGTCGCGATGTTGATCGCGACCGTTCTGGTGTTCTTCGGGTTTTCGTCGTTCATCACGACCTGGAGTGTGTGGCTCAACGCGGCCTTTGGCTTTAGCGCCGCGGACGTCGGCGGCGTGGCCACCACGATCGGATTCGCCGAGTTGGCGGGCGTGATTCTGGGCGGTCTGTTCATCGACCGCATCGGCAAACGGCGCGGGATGATGATCGGTCTGGCAGCCGCGGCGGCAGTCACCGCGGTCTGGGTCGCCCTTCAGAATGACCTTGGCGCGGCACGGATCGCTCTCATCGCGCTGGGCGGCCTGCTCGAATACACCTTCATCGCGATGTTCCCGGTTGTCGCCGAACAGGCCCCCGAAGCGCGCGCGACGATGTTCTCGATCGTGTCGCTGGGCGCGTCGATCGGTCTGGCGCTGGGCTCGCCCGTCGCGATTGTGTTGTTTCAGTCAGTTGGGCTTGTCGGGGTCGGGAGCGCGATGATCGCCGCGCTCATCGCGGCGCTTGCGCTGACGCGCTTTCGGCTGATCGACTGATTTTCTATGGAAGCGGAATACCCGGGCGAAGCCCGGGTATTCCGCTTCCAAGGCTACCGGCCAGACGCGCCAAAGAATGCGGTGATGGCGGCCAGGAACGCTCCGGACTGATCCCGATGGATGCTGTGCCCGGCGTTGGGGATGCGCTCGATCAACAGCCGCGGAACGAGGCGCTGAAGACGGGCAGCATCTTCGGGACTGACAATCCCACCCTTGTCCGGGTCGGAGGTGATGAGCAGCGCGGGCGCCAGCACCCGACTTAAGGTCTGAGGCCAGTCGACGTCGACCGGCCGAGGCCGATCGAGAAACGCCATGTTGAAGCGCAGCTTCGAATCCACCCAGGGACCCAGGTCAACGTCCGGCCAATTGGGAGAATCGGCCCGCACCCGGGCCAGCACATCCGCGCGCGGCGCGGTCTTCGTGCCAGTCAGCCAGGCGCGCACGTTCGCCTTCCAGCTCTCGTCATAGGCCAGGGTCGACAGCGGCGCATTCCACCAGGGCGGCGGGTCCTCGAGCGCGATCGCGCGCGGCAGGTCGGGATGCCGGGCCGCCAGCATCAGGGTGGTGATTGCCCCCATCGAATGGCCGGCGACGCAGGGACGCTCGAGACCGAGCGCACGAATCGCCGCGGCGAGGTCATCCGCCTGCGCAATCGGCCCGGTATCGCTGCCATCCTCAGGCAGCTCCGACCGGCCATGCCCGCGCGCATCAACCATGACCACATCCCATTCGGCCTCGAGCGCGCCCGCCAGCGACGACCAGCACAGACCGTCATCCGAAAACCCGTGCGCGAGAACGAGCGGCGGATGAGCGCCGCCCGTTCGGGTGTAGTGCTGCTGAAAACCGCGAGGCGAGACAAAACCTGATTTCCAATTCATGACAGAATTATCGACACAACGCGGACGTTGCGATGCTCTGACCGGCTGCGGGCGCAGCGGCCGGGTCAACCTGAGTGATCGTAATCGCGTCTGGCAGCGCCACGAACTGATAGCGTCCCCCGGACTTGACATTCAGTAGACACGTTCCCAGCGGCGACCCGCCCGACGCCAGACCAAAATCGATCTGATAGCGGCCCGGGACCGCGGCGCGATACGTGCGAGACTCCGGTCCATTGAGGGCGAGCGCGCCCCGAATCGGCGCCGTGCCACTCGGGGGCCCCAACTCGAGGATCGAAACCCTCAGCGCGTCACC
>JAGOCU010000177.1:2236-5330 GCA_017998555.1 Thermoflexales bacterium | reverse complement strand
CAATCCCGCATTGTCAGCGGAACCCTGAGCTACGTGCTGCAGGGCTATTTTGGCGGCTACGCAACTGATGACGACTATGCGGGCATCAAGGTTTACTTTCTGACCGCCTGTGGCCAATTGCCCGAGATCTCATCCGCCCAGGCAGGGCCCGTGACAGCCGCTGATCGCGGCAACGTGACCGGCCTGCTCTCCCGCAGGACGACCGGAACGATCCCGGCCGCCACCCGCTGCATCCTGGTGAATTTGGACTTCAACCGTTTTAGCGGCACCAGCACGTACAACGATGGCTATGCCGACAATCTGTCGCTCGTGCTGGGTGGCGCGGCGATGCTGCCGATCGTTTCGCGCTGATCACAACGCGCGCAGCCGTTCCGCAGCCTGCTCGGGTGTCAAATCGCGCTGGGCCTGGGCCAGCATCTCGTAGCCGACCAGGAATTTCTTGACCGTCGCCGAGCGCAGCAGGGGCGGATAAAAATGCAGATGCATCTGCCAGGCCTCGTGGGGCGCGCCGTCACAGGGCGCCTGGTGCACGCCCATCGAATAGGGGAATGACACGCCGAAGAGCTTGTCATAGGTCTGGGTGATACGCCGCATGACCTCGGCCAGGCCATCCCGCTCCGCGCCGCTGAGGTCGACCAGGCCCGGCCGATGCCGGCGGGGCAGGATCATCGTCTCGAACGGCCAGGTCGCCCAATACGGCACCAACCCGACAAAGTGCGCGTTGGCGAACAACACCCGCGCGCCGTCCTTGAGCTCGTGCTCGACGTAGTCAATGAGCAGGGGCTGACGCCCGGGCGCGCCGGCAAGCCAGGCTTCCTGCGCGCGCTGCTCCTTGGCCGGCTCGGTTGGCACATGGCGGGTCGCCCAGAGCTGGCCGTGCGGATGCGGATTGCTGCAACCCATGATCTCGCCCTTGTTCTCAAACAGTTGGACATAGGCGATGTCGTCCCGCGCGCCCAGTTCCTCGCACTGGGTCGCCCACACGTCGATGACATCCCGGATCTGGGCCAGGGGCAGCTCGGGCAGGGTCAGGTCGTGGCGGGGTGAGAAGCAGATCACCCGGCATACGCCGCTTTCCTGATGCGATTGCAGAAGCGGATGGGTTGTGCCGTCCGACGCGTCGCCGCCGGCCAGCAGGGCCGGGAAGTCGTTGTCGAAGACATACACCCCGGTGTAGGGCGGATTGACCATCCCGTTGGCCCGGGTGTTGCCGGCGCACAGATAGCAGCCCGGGTCGTGGGCGGGGCGCGTCTCGGGGGCCCGCTTTTCGACCCCGCCGAGCCATGGGCGCAGCGCGCGCTGGGGCGAGACCAGAATCCATTCATTGGTCAGCGGGTTGAACCGGCGGTGCGGGAGGAGCGGGTTCATGGGAGCTTGAGGGTCAGGAGATACGCGGCCAGATCGTCGAGCTGTCTGTCGGTGAGGCTGTCGCGATAGCCGCGATACATGATGCCCTCCTGGTAGTTGTCCACCAGCACCGCGTCGGGGTTGAGGATGGATTCGCGCAGATAGGCGGCGGCGTCCTGTCCGCGCACCCGGGTCTCGGCCCGGTCGGCCACCCCGAACAGGCTCGGCCCGAGCGGAGACTTGCCATCCGGCGTTGTGCCATGGCAGCGCGCGCAGGGCGGCACATCCCCGCGCGCGGTCTTCACCGCCACCTGGCCGAGAAAGAGGCGCTCGCCGGCGGCCGGATCGCCTGCCGGCGGGCTGCCGGCCGCGCAGGCGCATAGCGCCAAACTTGCTATCACCACCACAAGCCTGCTGGATGCGGGCGCGAGCACCTTAAAGGTTGGCCCGCACAGGCTCGCGGCGCGGCCAAGCATCCGGGGGCCAACCTTTAAGGTGCTCGCCAGGAGTTGACGTCCTTTTGCGTGAAACCCGAACGTCTTCACTTCGCCCCCTGATAGCGGATGCGGTAGATGACGCTCGTGCCAAAGTCAGCCACATACAGGTCGCCATCCGGGCCGACCACGATGTCGATCGGATACAGGAAACCATCGCCCCACAGGGTGGCCTGCGCCCGGTATACGCCGTCAGCGGCCCGTCCGAGCGTGATCCGCATGAGCTCGCCCCGGCTCCACAGCGCCAGAAAGGCGTTATCGGCGTAGTCGGCCGGATAGCTCGCGCCGGTGTAGAACGTCAGCCCGGTCGGCACCGAGTGGGCCGGGAATTCGAGCAGGTTTGGGCGGATGGTTGTGCCGACCACGCCGCCGGCCGGCCGGCTCGCGCCATATTGCCCGCCCGGCACAACGTACTGAAACGTATCCGGGGGCTCGTCGCCGTCGGGGGTGGCCGAGCTGTTGTCGCCGGTGAACAAATCGCCCCGGGCGTTGAAGGCCATCTCGAACGGATTGCCAAACCCGCGCGCGACGACGGTCGGCGGGCCGCCATCCGGACTGACTGACAGGATGGCCGAGGCCAGCGGCTCGGTCTCGATCCCGGTATTGGAAGTGCTGCCCACCCCGAAATACAACCGGCCATCCGGGCCGACGGTCAGGCTGTTGTTTGAGTGCGGCTTGAAGACCAGCACAGGTAGATTGCCGGTGACCAGCCGGCGCGCGTCGGCGACCCCGTCACCGTCGCTGTCGCGCAACGCCTCGATCTTCCCCGCGCTCGAGGCGAACAGCTCGCCATCCTTCCAGGCCAGACCGACCAGGAGCTCGAAGCCGCGGGCAAAGCGGGTCGGCGTCCCGGCCGTGCCGTCGGCTTTGCGGCGGGCCACCCACAGATCGCCGGCGATGTCGCCGATGTAGAGCTCGCCGGCTGGGCCAAAGGTCATCACGGTCGGGTTGTCGATCGCGCCCTGGGCGTAAATGGCGGCGTTGAACCCGGGCGGCAGGTTGATCGCGCGCCGATTGGGGTCGCGTTCACGTTCGCGCTCGGGTGTGCCCAGGAAGGCCAGCCCGGCTACGGCACCCGCCACCAGGATCGGCGCGAGGATCGGCCAGAAGCGCGCATGGCCACGGCGGTGGCGGGTGAGGATCGCGGCCAGCGCCACCAGCGCCGCGCCCGCCGCGGCGACAGGCCATAACTCGCGCTCGCGGATCCGGATGATGGGCTCGCCGATCCCGACCGGGATCAGGCTGAGGGCGAG
>JAGOCU010000177.1:0-2136 GCA_017998555.1 Thermoflexales bacterium | reverse complement strand
TTTTCGCGTAGACTTGGGTCACATGGCCACGTTACCGGCGAGGCTCGTCTCAGAGTCGGATGTCATCGAACCCAGGCAATATGAGCTGTCGCAGGCGCCGTGTGTCATTGGCCGCGCGACCGAGAGCGATGTCGTCGCTTCGATGACCAAGGTCTCGCGCGCCCACGCCCGGATCGAATATGTTGAGGGCGTGTACTTCATCAACGACATTGGGAGCACGAACGGCACCTTTGTCAACGGGTTCCGCATCAACGGGCCGCACCCGCTGCAACACCGTGACGAGATCGGCCTGTCCGATCCGCGGATGATCTTCACCTTCTACGCCGCCGATCACACCGAGCTGTCGCTGCCGCGCATCCGCTTTGACGAGCGGCGCTTCGCCTTCTTCTTCGCCAACCAGGAGGTCGAGCTCTCCCCGGATCAATTTGATCTGTTGCGCTTTCTGTATCAGCATCAGGGCGAACTGCGCACGCGCGAGGATTGTTCGCTGGCGGTGTGGAAACGCGCCTACGATGCAAGCATGGACGCCGAGGCCCTCGATCAGATCGTCAGCCGGGTGCGGGCGCGCTTGAAGAAGATCGACCCGACCGCCGGCGACATGATCGTCACGGTCCGCGGGCGCGGGTATCGCCTGGATGTCTGGTAGTAGATCTAGATTGCGAAGCGATATCCCCGGCGGAGCCGGGGATATCGCTTCGCAACGAAGTCCGCTGGCAGTCGTGACAACCTGACACTCGCCTGACACCGGTTTGTGCCGGCCATTGGCCGGCACAAACACGCGTACCATCGGGACAGCGGTATGGAAGAACGCGTCGGCCCGTACATCATCGACCAGCTTCTGGCCAGCGGCGCCAGTGGATCGGTCTACCGCGCGCGCCACGCCGGCACGGGACAGGAAGTCGCGCTCAAGCGGCTCAAGGCCGACCTGAACGCCGATCCGGATTTCGTCGCCCGCTTTCGGCGCGAGGCGCGGGCGATGAGCGACCTCAAACACCCGCACATCGTCCGGGTGTTCGAGTCGGGAACGGACGCAAACGGGCAGTCCTATATCGCGATGGAGCTCATGCCCGGCGGCAGCCTGCAGAACAAGCTCGACAGCCTGCACCGGGCGAGGCTGGCGCTCCCGGTGGCCCAGGCCCTGGCGATCGCCCGCCAGGTGGCCGAGGGTCTGGGTTATGCCCACGCGCGGGGAATCACCCACCGCGATGTCAAGCCGGCCAACGTGCTCGCGGCGGAAGATGGGCGTTATGCGTTGGCGGATTTTGGCGTCGCGCAGGTCGTTGACGCCACCCAGCTCACCCGACCGCGCACAACGATTGGCACGCCGGTCTACATGTCGCCTGAGCAGGCTCAGGGACTGCCCGCCGACGGGCGGAGCGATCTGTACTCGCTCGGGGTCATGCTCTACGAGATGCTCGCCCAGCGCGCGCCCTTTGTCGCCGAGACGACGCCCGCCCTGCTTTATAAGCATGTCCACGAAGCGCCGCCGCCGCTGGGCGAAGAAATCCCCAAGGCCGCCGCCGCGCTGGTGGCGCGTCTGCTGGCCAAGCGCCCCGAGGATCGGCCGCAGAGCGCTGCCGAGGCCATCCGGGCTATCGACGATCTGCTGCCCCGCCCGGCCGCCGCGTCTCGCCGCCGCGCGCTGGCGATCGGCGCGGCGATCGTTGCCGTGTTCGCCCTGGCGGCGGGCGCTTTTGTTGTCGTTTCCTCGGCGCCGGGCCTTCGCCTCTTTCGGCAGGCTCAGGAACCAGCTCAGGGCCCGGCGTCGATCGTCTCCCCGGCCGCGACCCGTGCGCCCATCCCCGCGCCCGCCATCAGCGCAACCCCGTCACCCGGCGCGCGCGGGACGGTAACGGCCACCGTGCTGGCGAACGCGGAGTGGCAGGGCTCGGGCCTGCCGATACGCCCCGGCGACACCGTGCGGATTCGGCAGGTGTCAGGGGCCTGGTCAGAATGCGCCTTGACGGGCTGCGCCTTTCACGACGCCGCGGGAGACCCGTCTGCGCCGCGGGCCCAGGCCAGCAATGCCGTGCAGGGCTGCCCGCACGCCTCGCTGGTCGCGCGCGCGGGAGAGGGAATGCCGTTTTGCGTTGGCGCCGGCGCGTCAGCGCGGGCCGACGCGGGCGGCGAGCTGCG
>JAGOCU010000176.1 GCA_017998555.1 Thermoflexales bacterium | reverse complement strand
ATCTCGCGGGTTGGCGTCCAGCGTTCTGCGAAGGGGGCGCCTGTTTCTGCGAGGCGCCCCGCGCGGCCGGCTGGGCCCAACCGAGCAATACCTACTCGAATCTTGGCTATGTCCTGGCCGGGCTGCTGGCGCTGGGCTGGTCAAGCAGCCAGCCGCTGCTCCCCGGCGGCGCGAACCTGATGCGCCGCCAGCGCGCGTATGCCCTCGTTTTTGGAAGCGCCATCGTCGCCATCGGGCTGGGCTCGCTGTTCTTTCACGGCACATTGACCTTTGCCGGCCAGTTCACCGACTTGCTCGGGATGTATCTGTTGAGCAACCTGCTGCTGGTCTACAACCTGGCCCGTCTTTTTCGGCTGAAGGGTGGTGTGTTCGCGACGCTGTATGCCGGGCTGACCGTCCTCTTTGGCGGATTAATGCTGATCGCGCCTGAAACACGGCGATACACCTTCGCCATCGGCATTGCGTGCGCGCTGATCCTCGAGGCCCTGCTGTACATCCGCCAACGCCCGAAGATGGAGCCGGCCTGGCTGCTTGCCGCGCTGGCGGTTTTCGGGTTGGCGTATGTCGTTTGGACGCTGGATGGCACAGGCGCATGGTGCGACCCGACCGGATGGCTGCAGGGGCACGCCGTGTGGCACCTCCTCGGCGCCGTGTCGGCCGGGCTGGCCTTTATCTACTACTGGCGGGAGAAAGATCGATGAATCGAGAGTTTCGTGTTTTTACGTTATACGGGCTGCCCGTATCGATCGTCCCCGGCTTCTTTGCCGGCACCGGGCTCACCGTCGCGGCGCTTGCGGGAATCGGGCTGTTTGCTCTCGGCTTTGGCCTGATCCCGACGCTGGCCGGGGCGGTCGCCGCCACAGCCCTGATGTGGCTGTCGGAGCTTGTCCACCAACTCGGGCATGCCATCGCCGCGCGCCGCGCGGGCCATCCCATGATTGCCATCACCCTGGGGCGCTATCTTGTCCTGGGCACATCGGTCTATCCCGCCAACGAGGGCGAACTGCCGCCAGCCATTCACATTCGACGCGCGCTGGGCGGGCCAGTCGCCAGCCTGATCGTTTCAGCCTTCGCGCTCCCGATCGCGCTCGCCCTGCGGCCGGCCGGCGGCGCGCCCTTTGCGGTGGCCGCCTTCGTCTTCCTGTTGAACTTCTTCGCCTATACCCTGCAGGTCGCCCTGCCCCTGCGCTTTAACGACGGCGACGTGCTGTGGCGCTATCTCCGCCGGTGATATGCCGGAAACAGCAGGCATCGGCTTCGCCGATGCCTGCTGTTTCCGGCCAGCACCGCGTGCGCGAGTCTAGTCTTCAGCCGGGTCGTCGCCGTCATCCTCGCCCGCTTCGGGCTTGGTGATCGCCGCCGCTTTGGTCGCCTGACCCGTGGCAATGCTGTCGCGGACCTGTTTGTCGATCCGGGCGGCCAGCTCGGGATGCTCCTTCAGGTAGGTCTTGGCATTCTCACGCCCCTGCCCGATCCGGATGCCGTCGAAGATGATAAAGGTGCCGCGCTTGTCGATGACGTTGGTGGCGATGCCGACGTCGATCATGTCGCCGTTGGTGCTGATGCCTTCGTTGTACATGATGTCGAACTCAGCCTCGCGGAACGGCGGCGCCACCTTGTTCTTGGTGACCCGGACCTTGGTCCGGCTGCCGGTCACATCCCCACCCGACTTGATGGCGTTGATGCGGCGCACGTCGAGGCGCACGGACGCATAGAACTTGAGGGCCATGCCGCCGGTGGTGGTCTCCGGGTTGCCAAACATGATCCCGATCTTCTGGCGCAACTGATTGGTGAAGATCACCGCGGTGTTCGACGTCTTGATCAGACCACCCAGACGGCGCAGGGCCTTGCTCATCAGACGAGCCTGCATGCCAGGCTGCATGTCGGTGATCTCACCCTCGATTTCGGCCTTGGGGACCAGCGCCGCGACCGAGTCGATGACGCAGATGTCGATGGCGTTTGAGCGAATGAGCTGCTCGGCAATGTCGAAGGCCTGCTCGCCCGTATCCGGCTGCGAGATCAGCAGGTTGTCGACGTCGACGCCGCACTTGGCCGCGTAGATCGGATCCATCGCGTGCTCCATGTCGATGTAGGCCGCCATCCCGCCCGCCTTCTGGGCCTGAGCGACCACATGTTGGCAGATCGTGGTCTTGCCCGAGGATTCCGGTCCGTAGATCTCGGTGATGCGCCCGCGCGGGAGGCCGCCCACGCCCAGCGCAATGTCCAGGGCCAGACTCCCGGTTGGAATGACGTCGATCTTCATGTGGGCGGCCTCGCCCATGCGCATGACCGCGCCGTCGCCGTGCGCTTTCAGAATCGATGCGAGCGCGATATCCAGCGCCTTCTTCTTGCCTGCCTCGGTTGCCATGTATGTCTCCTTCTTTGGGATCGTCCTCAGACCGCCACGCGCCCAAACCATCCCGTGTCCGTGAATAGAACGCTTGTTCTATTCGGATTATAGCCTATTCCCACTCGAAAAATCAAGGGGCGAAACCGGCATTTTCGAAGGAGTCAGGAGACTGTCAGGCAGGCAAGGTCATCATCTGGTCGCGCTCCGGCCCAACGCTGAGCACGCTGATTCGGGCCCCGGTCAGGGCCTCGATGCGGCGGGCATAGTTCATCGCCGCGGCCGGCAGGGCGTCAACACCGCGGGCCGCGGCGATGTCCTCCGTCCAGCCTGGCAGCGTTTCGTAGACCGGCGACAGCCGCGCCATCGCATCCGCATCCTCGGGGAATCCGTCGAGGCGGACGCCGTCGAGGGTGTACCTCGTCGCGATCCGGAGTTCAGGCAGGCCGCTCAGGACATCCATCTTCGTCAGGGCCAATTCGGTGATGCCATTCAGCCGGACCGCATGCGCGACCGCCACCGCATCGAACCAGCCCACCCGCCTTGGCCGGCCCGTCGTCGAGCCATATTCATCCCAGGCGTTCTCGCCCGTGCCGCGCAACCGTTTGGCTTGATCGCCCTCGAGCTCGGTCGGAAAGGGCCCCGCGCCAACCCGTGAGGTGAACGCCTTGGCCACCCCGACGACCCGGGTGACCGCCTGGGCGGGCAGTCCCAGCCCGGTCAGGACCCCGCCGATCGTCGTCGATGAGGACGTGACATACGGATACGTGCCGTGGTCGATGTCGAGCAGCACGCCCTGGGCGCCCTCGGCCAGCACCTCGCCGCCGCGCGCGAGGGTTGCGTGAATGAGCGCAAAGGTATCCGCCACAAACAGGCCCAACGCCGCCGCGGCCTCGGCGTACTCCGCCCCGACCCGGGCCGCGTCGAGCGCAGGCGCGCCATATTCGGCCGCCAGGGTTCGATTGACGCTGATCGTGTGCGCTTCGACCGCCCGCCCGAAAGCGGCGGGATCGCGCATCGCCCCGGCCCGCAACCCCACCCGCGAGGCCTTGTCCATGTAGGCAAAGCCAATTCCGCGCTGGGTGGTGCCAATGCCGCCGCGAGTGCGCTCGCGGGCGGCGTCCAGGGCGCTGTGCCCGGGCAGGATGATGTGGGCGGCCGGGCTGATCCGCAGGCGGGCGGGCGTGACCCGCAGCCCGGCTGCCTCGATCTCGGCGATCTCGCGCAGCAGGTTGCGCGGATTCAACACCACGCCATTGCCGATCACGTTGATGCAGCCCTCGCGAAAGATCCCGGATGGCACGGCGTGCAGCTTCACCACCCGCGAGCCGATCGTGATCGAGTGGCCGGCGTTGTCGCCGCCGTTGAAGCGCGCGACGACATCAGCCCGCGACGCCAGCGCGTCGGTGATCCGGCCCTTCCCTTCATCGCCCCATTGGGCGCCCAGCAAAACGGTTAAACCCATCTCTCTCCTTGCAGTCCGGATGATTCCGGAGAACACCGGATGTGTAAAGCGCCCTAGACACCCATCGCGCAGCCGTCGGCCCGCGGGTCGCTGCCGCCCCACAGCACGCCGTCCGGCTCGCGCCGAATGATCTGGCCGCGCCCGAACAGCGAGCGGGCCAGACCGGCCACTTCGTAGACATCGTGACCCATCGCCTTCAGGCGCGCGACCGTGTCCGAGCCGGAGCCCGTTTCGACGGCGACGCGCCCATCGGGCTGGCCGGGCTCAAGACACACCCGCGGCCGGTCGAGGGCGGCCTGAGGATCCATCTCGCGATCGATCATATTCATCACGACCTGGGCATGCCCCTGCGGCTGCATGAAGCCGCCCATCACCCCAAAGGGCGCGTACAAGCGGCCATCCGGCCGGGTCAGCATCCCGGGAATGATCGTGTGATACGGGCGTTTTCCGGGCGCAAGCGCATTCGGATGGCTCGGATTGAGGCTGAAGTTTTGCCCGCGATTTTGCAGCGTGAAACCGCATCCCTCGGGCGCAATCCCAGTCCCAAAGCCCATGTAGTTGCTGTTGATGAATGAGCACGCATTGCCCTCTCCATCGACGGCGCACAAATACACCGTGTCGCTCCCCGCCACCGGCGAGCCACGCCGGGCGTCGACGGTGGCCCGCTCGGGATGAATTAGCGCCCGGCGTTGGGCCGCATAGGCCTTTGAAAGCAGACCCGCCAACGGCGCCGGATTCGTGGCGGGATCGGCGACATACCAGCGCGTGTCGGCAAAGGCCAGGCGAAGCGCTTCGATCAACCGATGAGCCTGATGCAGTTCATCGCCCGAACCCGGTTCAAAACCTTCCAGGATGTTGAGGGCAATGAGCGCAGTCAGGCCCTGTCCGTTGGGCGGGCACTCCCACACCCGATAGCCACGATACGTTGTGGAGATGGCTTCCTCCCAGGTCGTCCGATGCGCCGCAAGATCGGCCTCGGTCATCGCCCCGCCGTGTCGCTGCACGGCGGCCGCGACCCGCTTTCCGATATCGCCGGTGTAGAAGGCCGCGCTCCCGCCCGCCGCAACATCCCGAAATACCTGAGCCAGGCGCGGATTGCGAAAGCGCTCTCCTGCCCGCGGCGCGCGCCCGTCGATGAGCATGTCCTCGCCTCGTCCGCGCAATTGCCGTTCCGCCCCGCGCTGCCAGGAAGATGCGGTGAGCGGCCCGATCGGTGCGCCTTCCTCGGCCATCCGGATGGCTGGAGCGAGCACATCGGCCAGCCGCATCCGTCCATGCCGGGCCAGCAGATCCTCCCATCCCGCGGCCGCCCCGGGCACGGTAACCGTGTGGCCGTGGAAGGGGTCCGCGATTTCGTCAGACGGACTGGCCAGACCCTGCCGGCGAATCAGCTCGATCGACAGACCGGCCGGCGCGCGGCCCGAGCCGTTCATCGCGGTCACCGCGCCAGTCCGGGCGTCAAAGTACAACGCAAAACAATCGCCACCGATCCCGGTCGAACCGGGCTCGACCACGTTGAGGGCGGCCGC